>JAHYYO010000003.1:0-82977 GCA_019424925.1 Collinsella sp. | reverse complement strand
AAGTCGCGCAGCGTGAGGTAGCGGTTCTGCTCGCGCGCGGCGCGCTCGTCGGACAGGCGCACGTACTGGCCATCAAAGACCACATCGGCGGCGTCCACGTCCCACATCTGGGCGGCCTTGGCGCAGATCTTCTCGCGCAGCTCGGTCGCGGCGTTCTTGGCTGCCAGGCCCGTCACGTACGTGCCCGAGCTCGCGTACGAGCCGGCGTCGAACGGCGACACGTCGGTGTCCACGCCGCGCACCACGATCAGCGAGCTCTCAACGCCCAGCTCCTCGGCGGCAATCTGCGCCAGAATCGTATCGACGCCCATGCCGTTATCGGTGGCGCCGGTCGAAAGCGTAATAAAGCCGTCCTCTTCCAGGCGCATGTCGATGCCGGCGATGTCCACGTTGGAGATGCCCGAGCCCTGCATGGTGAGCGCGCAGCCCAGGGCGCGCACGCGGTCGCCCAGGTCCACGGCCAGCGGCTTGTCGCGCCAGCCGATCATGTCCATCGCACGCAGCAGGCAGCGGTCGAGCGCGCAGGCGTTGAGCTTCTCGTTGTAGTACTGCGGCATGACCTCGCCCTCGCGCACGATGTTCTTAAGGCGCAGGTCGGCAGGGTCCATGTGCAGCATGTCGGCGAGCTCGTTGACGGCGCTCTCCACGGCAAACTGGCCCTGGGTAGCACCGTAGCCGCGATACGCGCCGCCGCGGTTGGTGTTGGTGTAGACGGCGTCCCACCTAAAGCGGCTCGCCTTCACATGGTTGTAGATGGGCAGGCTCTTGTGGCCCGAAAGGCCGATGGTCGTGGTGGCGTGCTCGCCGTACGCGCCGGCGTTGGACAGCGTATGCAGGTCGATGGCCGTGATGGTGCCGTCGTTCATGGCGCCCAGCTTAACGGTCATCTGCATCTGATGGCGCGAGTTGCCCGCGGTGATGGTCTCCTCGCGGGTGTAGCAGCAGTAGCTCGGACGACCGGTCTGCTGTGTCACGAACGCCACGAAGATCTCACAGCAGCCCGTCTGCTTGGAGCCAAAGCCGCCGCCGATGCGCGGCTTGATAACCTGCACCTGCGACTGCGGAATGTCGAGCGACTGCGCGACCATGCGGCGCACGTGGAAGGGCACCTGCGTGGAGGAGGTCACCGAGATGCGGCCGAACGCG
Organism: Collinsella sp.; assembly: GCA_019424925.1. Lineage (GTDB taxonomy): Bacteria > Actinomycetota > Coriobacteriia > Coriobacteriales > Coriobacteriaceae > Collinsella. The sequence goes on along the minus strand of JAHYYO010000003.1, from coordinate 81,831 downwards.
TCGGTCGTCGCGAAGGCGCGGAAGGTCTCCATGGGCGCGGTCTGCGTGGCCTGGCTGGTGTAGGTGCGCTCAAAGACGATGTCGCTCTGGGCAAAGGCCTCGTCCAGGTCGCCAAAGTCGCTGGTACCGCTGCACACCAGGTTACGGGGAACGTCGCCGCCCTGCGGGAACATGAAGGTCACGTCGCCCTCGGGGTGGACCACGATGTCGTTATCGAGCGCCTGGGTAAAGTCGAGCAGGGGCTCGAGCACCTCGTAGTCGACCTTGATGAGCTTGAGCGCCTTATCGGCGGCCTCCTCGGTCTCGGCGGCGACGATCGCCACCTCTTCGTTTTGGTAGCGCACGAGGTTCTCGAGGATCAGACGGTCGTAGGGACTCGGCTGCGGATAGCTCTGACCGGCGATGGTAAAGCGACGCTTGGGCACGTCCTCGTAGGTATAGACGCCCACCACGCCGGGCACCTTCAGGGCGCGCGACGTGTCGATGGAGCGGATCTTGGCGCGGGCATACGGGCTGCGCTTGAGCTTGACGATCAGGGCGCCGGCGGGCACCAGGTCGCCCGTGTAGACCGGACGGCCCTCGAGCAGGGCCTTCGAGTCCTTCTTGGGCTGTTTGTGGGTGATTTGCTTGTAGGAGACGCCGTCGCAGCTGGTGTCGTTGACCGGCAGCTCGGGCATCTCAAAGCCCACCTGCACGCCGGACTCGTTGAGAAAGCGCACGATGGCGCGCAGCTGGCTCTCGTAGCCGCTGCAGCGGCAAAGATTGCCGGCGAGCTGGCGCGAGAGCTCCTCGCGCGTGGCGACGAGCGTCGGGTCCTCCTTGGCGGCGCGGGCGAGCGCCAGCACGTTCATGATGAGGCCGGGGGCGCAAAAACCGCACTGCTCGGCGCCTTCGGCAGCCATCGCGCGGGCGAGCGCCTCGGACTCGGCCTTGAGGCCCTCGAGCGTGGTGACGGAGCGGCCCTCGACGCGCGCGGCGGGAACCGAGCAGCTCAGCACCGGGTCGCCGTCGAGCCACACCGTGCACAGGCCGCAGTTGGTGGTTTCGCAGGCGCAGCGTACCGACGCGCAGCCCTGCTCGCGCAGCAGCGCAAAGAGCATGGTGTCGGGGGCAATCTGAACCTTGACCTTGCGACCGTTGAGCGTAAAAGAAAGATCGATGAGTTTGGCAGCCATTAGCGCACCTCGCTAGAATCGACGCCGGGCACGCGGCGGCAGGAATACTCGTCCGTGGCGTGCTTGGGAATCTGCACGCCCTCGAGCTCGCGGGCAAGCGCGGCCGAAAGCTCAATGCCGGCGGCGCGGCGCACGGCCTGAATCGCCAGCGGGGCCGAGATGCGGCGGCGGTAGTCGGCCGAGCCCCACAGGTTGGTGCCGTAGCTCAGGGTACGCACGGATGCGGCAAGGGCGCACAGCTCGTCCTCGGAAGGCTGCTCGTTCACCAGGCCGCATGCCTCGCCCCGCAGCAGGGTCGCGCGCAGCGGGCGGGCACCCACGGTGACGTGCCAGGAGCCGTCCCACCAGGCGGCGGTGACGTTCAGCGAGGGGAAGTCGGTCGCGGCCTTGCGCACGGCCTCGTAGCTTGCGCGGTAGTCGTGTTTAACGACCACAACATGCTCGATCACGTCGCGCACGTAGCCCATGTTCACAAACTCGGCGAGCGGCACGCGGCCGGCACCCGTCAGCTTAACGTACGAGTCGAGCGCCAAAAAGGCCGAAAGCACGTCCGAGAAGCCAAAGCGGCCGTAGATGCTGCCGCCCACCGTGGCGGTATTGCGCAGCTGCACGCCCACGATATCGTGGACGGCAAACTCAAAGACATTGTTGACGAGCGCGTTGAGCTCGGCATGGCGCTCGAGCTGGCGTAGGGTGCACATGGCACCGATGCGAAACTCGGTCTCGGTCTCCTCGATCTGATCGAGTCCGCAGGCCGAAAGGTCAATCGCCGTCGCCACGCGACGCGAACCCAGGCGCATCCAGATGCCGCCGCCCACAATCTTGTTGTTGCGGTTCTTCTGTAAGAGCTCATAGGCTTCGGCCGCGTTTCCAACACGGACGTAGGTACCGAACTTGAGCACGTTCTCCCCCATCTCTTTACTTGTCCAGTACCCCTAAGTGTACCAAACGAGGGTGCACGGCCCTCACCACCATAGAAAAAGGCTCCCAGCACAAATGCTGGGAGCCTCATCAGGTGCTATGTCGAGCTGGGCTTAGCAGACGCCCTGGGCGAGCATGGCGTCGGCGACCTTCAGGAAGCCGGCGATGTTGGCGCCCATGACAAAGTTGCCCTCCTGGCCATACTCCTTGGCGGTGTCGTCCACATTGTGGAACATGCCGCGCATGAGCTGCTCGAGCTTGCCGTCGACCTCCTCAAAGGTCCAGGACAGGTGCTCGGCGTTCTGGCTCATCTCCAGGCCGGACACGAGCACGCCGCCGGCGTTGGCAGCCTTGCCGGGCATAAAGGCGACGCCGTTCTCCTGGAAGTAGTTCGTGGCCTCGATGGTCGTGGGCATGTTTGCGCCCTCGCCGACCACCTTGCAGCCGTTGGCGACGAGCGCCTGGGCGTCCTCGAGCAGCAGCGTGTTCTCGCGAGCGCAGGGCAGCGCGATGTCGCAGGGCAGCTGCCAAACGCCGCGGCCGTCGCCCTCGTGCCACACGGCGTTGGGTTTCTCGTCAACGTACATGGCGAGCGTGACGCCCTTGTCGTGGCCAGAGCGCTTCTGGTTGTAGACGTGCTCGAGCACGGAGTAGTCGATGCCGTCGGGATCCTCGACCCAGCCGTGGGTATCGGAGCAGGCCAGCACCTTGCCGCCGAGCTGGGAAACCTTCTGGACGGCGTAGATGGCAACGTTACCGGAGCCGTGAACGACGACGTTCTTGCCCTCGAAGGAGTCGCCGCGGCTCTTGAGGTACTCGTCCACAAAGTAGACCAGGCCGTAGCCAGTGGCCTCGGTGCGGGCGAGCGAGCCGCCAAAGGAGAGGCCCTTGCCGGTGAGGACGCCGGTCCACTCGTTGGTCAGGCGCTTGTACTGACCGAACATGTAGGCAACCTCGCGGCCGCCAACGCCCAGGTCGCCGGCGGGAACGTCGGTGTTGGGGCCGATGTGACGATAGAGCTCGGTCATGAAGGACTGGCAGAAGTGCATGATCTCGTTGTTGGACTTGCCCTTGGGGTCAAAGTCGGAACCGCCCTTGCCGCCGCCCATGGGAAGGGTGGTCAGGCTGTTCTTGAGGATCTGCTCCAGGCCCAGGAACTTGAGCATGCCCAGGGTGACCGTCGGGTTAAAGCGCAGGCCGCCCTTGTAGGGTCCAATGGCAGAGTTGAACTCGACGCGGTAACCGCGGTTGACCTGGACCTTGCCCTGGTCGTCGACCCAGGGAACACGGAACATGACGATGCGCTCGGGCTCGACAAGGCGCTCCAGTAGGGCGGCCTCCTCGTACTCGGGATGGGCGTCGAGCGCCGGCTGGATGGTGCCGAGGATCTCGGTCGCGGCCTGGATGAACTCAGGCTGCTCGGGATAGCGGGCCTTGAGCTCGTCGAGAACTTTCTGCGTGTAGCTCATGCTTCCTCCAATTGATGGAAAAGAAAGGTGTCGTTCGCGGCGCCCCATGCGCCGTGAGCTTTATCGAGTATGGATAATATCGCACTGTTGCTACAAAGTTACGAATAAGGCAACGAGCGGATGTTTCATTTTGATTACGATGCAGGTAGATAGCTTTTTGACCGCCTGACGAGCAAATCGCGTGTTTCGAAGCTGTTTCCCGCACGTTTCGAAACCACCACAAAGGTGCCTGTCCCCAATGTGGTGATTTTGGCGAGATGCGTTGGCGGGAACGTATGTGAATCGAACACATCCAAGACGTTTTGCACGCCTCACAACGGTTTTGAGGACCGCGGGGCCCACCGGAGCCCATCCGCTCCCAAACGTGGCGGTATTTTACCAAACTAGCAGGGCGTCGTGGCGAACAGCGATACGGCAGCCCCTAACGAAGCGATCTTAGGCCGCCGGCTCCTTTGTCGAGCGTCGTAAAACGCACCGCATCCAGGTGCTCCAAGATGCTAATGGCTCGCTTGCGCGACACGCCCAGGGCCTCGCGCAGCACACTCGTGGTGACAGCGCCGCCGGCAGCCTCGATAGCCGCCGCAACGACCTCGCGCGCCTGAGCCTCGGCGGCGGCGGACAAGGCAACGTCGCGCTCGACCTTAACGATCGAGCGGTTGAGCGAAAGCTCGCGCAGGGCACGCGTCATGGTGTCGCGATCGAGTTGCAACTGCTGCCCCACCTCGGGAAGCGTCGGTGCATCGAGGCCCGCCTCGTCCAGCAGGGCCGCGATGCGCCGGCCTGCCTCGCGCACCACACGTATCGCCGCAGCGGCGGAATGTGGGTCGTAGACCTCAGACCCCTCCTGGGCGCAGATGCCGCGCGCACAGCCCTCGAGGATGAGCGCAGACGCGACGTCTTCGCCCGCTTTCGGCCAGGCGACATGCGCAACCTCGCCCGGGGTGAAGCCCGTTTGCTTGGGCGCGGCCTTATGCATGGCGACAAGCGTGTCGGCGAGGGCGGCAAGGGCGGCATCGAGCACAGCGGGGGCGGCATAGAGCTCCTCGGTCGAGCGCTCCGGATGGAGGGCGACCGCATCGCCCGACGCCACCGCGGCGTGCAGGAGCCTCGCGACTTCGACACCGGAAAGGTCGAGCGCACGGGCGGCAACGGCCGCCGGCACGGGCAGGCGCTGCAGCCCCAGCCATGCGGCAATGGCGGCGGCGCGGTCGCCGGCATCCAGAGCCCTGAGCAGCGAGACCTCTTCCGCGGAGAGGTCGCGCGAGCGGCGGCACCGCGAAAGAAGAACGCAACCGCCGCCGATAAGTACCACCGGGGAGAACGCAAGCACGATGAGACCGTCGCCCGAGCGCACGGGAAGGCGCTCCTTCAGGCGGATTTGCACGGTACGCGTCTCGCCCGGGGCAATCGGCCCCGCGCCCTCCATGAGCATGATACGGCCGAGGACCTCTGCCGTGCCCACCATCACGTGGACGCGCGTGCCGGACTCGAAGGGCACGGGCTTGGCGCCCTCGCGCCCCAGATAGGTGAAGCGCGCGATAAGCCTGAGCGTCGAGCCCTCGGCACCAGACCCGCAGAGGACCTCGCCGCGCGGAAGGTCGCCCGCGCCGTCGCCCACGATGTTGAGCGCCACGCGCTGTCCGGGCAACGCCCGAGGAGTATCGCCATGCACCTGAATCGCGCGAACGCGGCAGCGCACGCCCGCGGGACTCGAAACGAGCTCATCGCCCACCGCCACGGGGGCATCGTGAAGCGTGCCCGTGACGACCGTCCCGGATCCCTTGATGGTGAAGCAGCGGTCGATGGGCAGGCGCGGGGCCAGACAGGGGCGCACCGGGCGGGATGCGGCATCGGCCAGGAAAGAGTCGATAGCGGTATCGAGGGCAAGGCGAACGTCCTCGATACCCGCACCCGTGCGAGAGGAAACGGGCACCACGGGCGCATTGGCAAAGACGGTATCGCCGAGGAAATCCATCAAGTCGAGCTCGGCGAGCTCCGCCGTCTCGTCATCGGCCAGATCGCGCATCGTAAGCGCAACGACCATGTGCGTCACACCCAACAGCTCCAGTACGCGAACATGCTCGCGGGTCTGCGGCATCACGCCCTCAACGGCAGAAACCACCAGCAACGCAACATCCACGCCGGTAGCACCCTGCACCATGGCGCGTAGGTAGTGGGCATGACCGGGTACATCGACCAGGCCGACAAGCTTGCCGCTCGGCAGCACCAGCTCGCCAAAACCGAGCTCCGTGGTCATACCGCGGCGCCGCTCGACCTCCAGACGGTCGGGATTTTTTCCGGTCAGCGCCTCGATAAGGGCTGACTTTCCGTGGTCGACGTGCCCCGCCGTTCCAACGACAACGGGACATTCGACAAGCTCGCGCGCAGTCATCGGCGCAAACCCGCCCGCACGGCGTCGGCCAACGCAGACGCACACAAATCAAGGTCGGTATCGTGCACAAGCGTGCGAACGTCAAACAGCACCTGGTCGTGCTGTACGCGCGTCACAACCGGCGTATCGGGCTCCTGAACCATAGCGCGCTTCAGGCCATCGACGGACAGGCGCCCATCGACGGGGCAGACGGCAACGCAAAAGGTTGGGAGCTCGACGGTCGGCAGCGAGCCACCGCCCGGGGCAGAAGCGCCTTCGACAACCTGCAGCTCCACCGCCTCCTCGCACTGAGAGTCACGAAGCTTGCGCAGCATGCGGTCATGCAGGCGCTTGGCCTGACGCTCGAGCGGAGCCGGCGCGCCGGAAAGCATGTTGAGCACCGGGATCTCCCGATGCGCTGTATCGGGACCGGTCACATACAGACGCAGGGTAGCCTCGAGCGCCGCGAGCGTGAGCTTGCCGGGGCGAAGCGCGCGCATAAGCGGATGAGAGGCGCAGGCAGCGATAACCTGGGTACTGCCGAGGATAATGCCCGCCTGCGAAGCACCAAGCAACTTGTCGCCCGAACACGAGACAACGTCGACGCCAGCGCAAAGCGAAGCGGACGTGGGCTTCTCCCCCGCATCGGCAAGCACCCCGTCTGCCAGCAAAGCGCCCGAGCCTTGGTCCTCGTAAAGCAAAAGCCCGTGCTCGTGCGCCAGTGCAGAAAGCTCCGCCGCGGAAACCTCCTCGTGGAAGCCCTCGATACGGTAGTTGGAAGGATGAACTTTCAGGATCATCGCCGTGTTGGGCGTAATGGCGCTTTGATAATCGTCCAGATGCGTACGGTTGGTGGAGCCCACCTCGACAAGCTTGGCACCCGAAGCCGCCATGATGTCGGGGATACGGAAACTGCCTCCCACCTCGACAAGCTCGCCGCGGCTCACGATTACCTCTTTGCCGCATGCATGCGCGGCAAGCACCAACAGCACCGCCGCGGCGTTATTGTTGACAACCAAGGCGTCCTGCGCCCCCGTGAGTGTGCGCAGCAGGCGCGCGGCATGCTCCTTGCGGCCCCCGCGAGCACAGGTCGCGACGTCGTACTCGAGCGTGCTGTAGCTGCGGGCGACGTCGGTCACCGCCTGCACCGCTGCGGGAGCGAGCGGAGCACGGCCCAGATTGGTGTGAATCACAACGCCTGTCGCGTTGACGGCGGGACGCAGGGTCGGCAGCGACAGACGGTGGCACCGCCGCTCAATGGCCAAGGCGAGCTCGCGCTTGTTCCTCGCGGGGACGCCGGAGCGAATCGCCGCGCGCTCGGCATCGAGCTCAACATCGATCGCCTCGCGCACGATCGTATCGCCCGCATCGCCGGCAGCCTTCATGACCGGCCACTCCGCCAGCAGCTCGTGGACAGCGGGAATGGAGCGCAGGCGGTCGCGCACCTCGGCGGGCATGGATTCGCAGTCGCTCATGGAAAGCCTTTCGACATATTCAATAAAAAGCAGGTCCCCCACGATCATCGTCGGCCACCAAATGGCGACGCGCATGCAAAAGGGACAGGTCCATTATGGCAGCTCATGGCAAGACGGCGCAGCGCCTCGTCCAAACCCGCCAAAATAAACCTGTCCCTCTTTGGTCGGTTATGCCGTGGGGCCTTTAGGCCTCCCTGTTGGCGTAGATAAACCAGTAGCCCAGCGCAACGATCAGGGCGCCGCCCACGATATTGCCGAGCGTGGCGACGGAAAGATTGAGCGCCAGGCCCGCCGCGTTGAGGGCGTCGGCGCCGGCGACATCAACTCCATAGCCGCAGGAGTGCATCAAAATACCCATGGGCAAAAAGTACATGTTGGCAACGCAGTGCTCAAAACCGCAGGCCACAAACGCAGCAATGGGCAGCAGAATGCCCGCGACCTTGTCGACCACGGTCCTGCCAGCGGTACCGATCCATACAGCCAGGCACACAAAGATGTTGCACAGAATGCCGCGGAAGAAGATGGTGACGGCGTCAATCGAAACCTTACCGGCGGCGACGCTCACCATGGTGTTGGCGACGGCCTCGCCGTTGAGCTTGTAAATAGCTGCCATGTAAACCAAAAAGACGACGGACAGCGCGCCGGCAAAGTTGCCGATCCACACAACGACCCAAGCCTTGAGCATCTGGGCGAGCGTGATCTTTTTGCTCTTGAGCGCGCAGACCATAAGCGAGTTGCCGGTAAACAGCTCCGCGCCGCAAATGAGCACGAGCACCAGACCCAGGCAAAAAGCAAGGCCACCCACAAAGCGCTGGGCGCCCCAGCCAAGCGTGGGATCGCTCAAAAAGACCGTGAAGAACAGGCCGCCAAAGGCGATGAACGCGCCGGCGAACATGGCAAGCATAAAGGCCTTCGAGGTCGGTAGGTTGGCCTTGGTAACACCGGCAGCCTCGGTCTTCGCCTCGATCGCGGCGGGCGCCAGGCAATCGGGGGTGGAATATTCTGCCTTGGAATCTGCCATGTCGATCACTTCTTTCTTACGTTGTGGGACAAGCATTGCCAAAGCACATGTCCCGCGCCGGATGGTCAAAACAAAACAGGCCAGAAGTAAACGTACCTCTGACCTGCAAATTACTTGGAGCGACGGGTTCGTCACCCGGTACTCTCACAAAAACGGCCTTGATCCCAAAAAGAATCAAAGCCGTTAACCAATCTTGTGGAGCGGGCGACGGGAATCGAACCCGCGTCATCAGCTTGGAAGGCTGGGGTTCTACCATTGAACTACGCCCGCAAGATATGGTCGGGACGACAGGATTTGAACCTGCGACATCCTGCTCCCAAAGCAGGCGCGCTACCAAACTGCGCCACGTCCCGAAGGTGTTGAGCAGCTAAGGTCTAAACCTTGCGTGTCCCAAAGCGAAGGAAATTATAGGTGAGACTCCCCGCCTGTGCAAGCGACGATACCCTAGCTCCTCGAATGTGCGACAAACCGGCTATGGAGCAGACCGATCACAAAGGCAACCACGGCAACCGGTGCCCACGCAGCGCCGATATCTGCCAGCGGCAACGCATCGAACGGTAGCCACGCGCCCGCAAAGAACGCATCGCGGACCGAAGTGATTACGCTCTGCACCGCGACAACGCCGCCGACCCAGACCCAAACCTGCGGATGTGCGTCGCAAAAGCCGTGCACCAGGCCCATCAGCACCAGCACAATGGCAACGGGATACAAGGCGTTGAGCATGGGCACCGAGAACATAAGGATCACGTCGAGGCCCACGTTGGAAAGCACGCACGAAAATGCGGCGAACACAAAGGCGAGAACCGCAAAAGGACGGCGCATGGCCTCCTCGGAAGCCTCCGCTCCCCCTTCGACCACATACGTCTCGCAGAAGTAACGCGAGCAGCAGCTGATAAGGCCGATGCACACGTTCATGCAGGCGAGGAAAAAGATCGCAAAGACCACGACCGTGCCGGCAAGACCAAAATGCATAGAGGCCGAACGCGCAAGGATAGCGGCGCCGTTGGTAGCGTCGGGCATCACGGTGCCGAGCTGCATACCGGCAAGGCCCAAGCCGCAGTAGATGATGGCCATGAGCACGCCGGCGATCACACCCGAACGCGAGATCTCGAAGGCCACGCGCTTGTCATCGGTCACGCCCAGCTCGTGGATAGTCTCGGCGATAATAATGCCAAAGGCGAGCGACGCGAGCAGGTCCATGGTCTGATAGCCGGTCAAAAAGCCCTGCACGGCAGCACCGGCATTATAGGGAGCCTGTGGCGCGGCAGCGGGACCCAGCGGCGAGATCACGGCAGCACCAACGACCAGCACGATGAGCGCAATGAGCGCGGGACCCGTAATGCGGCCGAGCACGCGTGTGATGACGCCCGGGCGCAGCGTGAGCGCAAACGCGACGACAAAGAAGCCGACGGCAAACACCAGGCGCGCCGTGCCGAGCGAGACGCCCTCGGGCAGCAGCGGCACCAGCATCTCGAAGGCTGTGGAGCTCGTGCGCGGAATGGCCAGGCACGGGCCGATAGCCAGATACACCGCCGCGACAAAGAACTCGCCAAACTTGGGATGCACGCGGCCGGCAAGCTCGCGCGCCGTTCCGGCAAGTGCCACGGCGATAAAGCCCATAACAGGCAGACCGATAGCGGCAATCAAAAAGCCGATCATGGCAACCGGCGTGGCAGAACCTGCCTGCAGCGCCAGCAGCGGCGGAATAATGAGGTTACCGGCGCCAAAGAGCATCGAGAACAACGCAATGCCGACGGTAACGACATGGTCGGAGCGCAAACCACGCGGGGCGGATGAGGCCATAGGCACACCTTTCGGGTCGAAACAAAAACGGGACGGGCAAAAGGCCCATCCCGCAAGTATATACGCTTTAGCAAGCTAAATCGCGCAAAGCTTCAATCGCGGCGTCAACTTCCTCGTCCGTGTTGAAATACCCAAATGAGAAGCGAACGACACCCTGGCGCTCGGTCCCGAGCGCGCGGTGCATGAGCGGAGCGCAATGGGCGCCGGGGCGCGTCGCAATCCCCCACCCTTGCATGAGCGCGTCCGAGATCTCGGCAGAGTCGATATCATCCACGTTGAGTGAGACAATCGCCGAGCGCGCGGGTTGGTCAAACGCACCGTAGAGCGCAATGCCGGGGATTTCGCGAGCGCTGGAGAGGAAACGTTCGGCGAGTGCGCGTTCGTGAGCTGCAATCGTCTCCACCCCGCCCTGGGCCTCGATAAAGTCGAGGCCGGCAGAAAGGCCGGCGACACCGTGGCCGTTGAGCGTGCCCGCCTCCAGGCGCGTGGGCCACTCAAGCGGCTGCAGTGGATCAAAGCTGTGCACGCCCGTACCGCCCATGGCCCAGGGGGCCACGTCAATGCCCTCCGCCACGGCCAGGCCGCCGGTCCCCTGCGGGCCCATCAGTCCCTTGTGGCCGGTAAAGCACACGATGTCGAGGCCCATGGCCTGCATGTCAATCTTCACGGTGCCGGCCGACTGCGAAGCATCGACAATCACGAGCGCACCGGCCGCATGGGCCATGGCCGCCACGCGCGCAATGTCGACCGCGTTGCCGGTCACATTGGAGGCGTGCGTCACTACCACGGCACGTGTGCCCGGCGTCACCAGCCGCTCAAGCTCTTCGTAGTCGAGCGCACCGTTCGCGTCGCAGCCCGCATGCTCAACGGTCACGCCCTGCTCTGCTGCCAGGCGGTTGAGCGGACGCAGCACGGAGTTATGCTCGAGCACCGTCGTAACCACACGATCGCCGGGGCGCACCACGCCATTAATGACGGTATTGAGCGCCGCGGTGGAGTTGGGCGTAAAACAAACATGATCGGCCCGCGGGCAGCCCAGCAAGCGCGCAAGCTTGGCGCGACAGCCGTGGATGGTACGCGCCGCATCGAGCGCACCCGACGTGGCACCGCGCCCGGCATTGCCGAGCGAGCACAGCGCCTGCACCACGGCATCGATGACCGTCTGCGGCTTGTGCATGGTCGTCGCCGCGTTATCCAGGTAGATCATCGCACGACCTCCCACATATCAATCACGGTATAGCCCTCGGTGGGAACGCCCGCCGCGGCGAGTTCGCCGCGCAGCAGCTCCTCATCGGCAGGCAACGCTTTCCACGCCAGACCACAGCCGGCAGCGACCTCCCCGGGCACGGGAATCGTTCGCCCGGGAAGGCCGCGCTCGATGCAAAGGGACTCGCAGCCCATGGCGGCCGCCGTGGTGGGAAACGTGATGACAAGCGCCGGGCGCTTTTCTCTCATGGCAATCCCACCCAGGCGCTACGGGCGCACGACGCGGCCGGCCTGCTCCATCTTTTCGACGATCACGTACATGTTGGTGACCTCGCCCACCGCAAGCTGGTCTTTAATGCCAAAGTGGTCCAGGCAGGTACCGCAGGTGAGAATCTCGACACCCTGCTCAGCCAGCCCCTTCAGGTCGTCGAGTACCGGCGAGCCCTCGACGGTGAGCTTGGCTCCGCCGTTGTAGAACAGCATGGTCGCGGGCAGCTCCTCCTGCTGCGTCACGGCAAAGATGAAGGCCTTCATGAGCTTGTGGCCAAGCTCGTCGTCGCCACGGCCCATGCAATCGGTGTAGACGGAAATGACGAGTTTGCCCTTGCCGGCGCTGGCGTCGCAGAAAGCGGCACCGTCCTGCTCGGGGTCTGCAACGGCCACGGCACCGGCGGTCGCGACAGTCACGTGCCACTCGGCGTCCGAGATCTTCTCGACCGAAGTCGTGCAGCCCTTCTCCTGCGCCATCTTGGAGATGTTCTTGACGGCGGTCTCGTTGTCGACCGAGGTCACGACGGCGCCCTCGCCATCGAGCTGCTTCAGAGCTTTGAGCGTCTTGACGACGGGCAGCGGGCAGGCATCGCCCATGGCATTGACTTCAATCTTGGTAGACATGGCAAATTCCTTTCGAAAGAGCCGTTCTAGAGAACGGCAAACAGTTACATAAACGTGCGGGCTAGCGAACAACGCGGACGGCAGGACCGCCCGGCTCCGCCTCGCACACGCGCCCGACAACGGCCGCGATGCGCCCCTCGGCATGCAGGCGACGCGCAAGCTCATCCACATCGGCAGCAGGCGCCGCGATGAGCAAACCACCCGAGGTCTGCGGATCGTACAGCGCATCCAACATGCCCGGCTCCAGGTCCTCGTCGGCAGCCACGCGCGGGCCAAAGAAGTCCTGGTTGCGGTAGGAGCCAGCGGGGATAATGCCAAGACGCGCCATGTCGAGCACCTGGTCAAAGAGCGGCACCGCCCCCGACGCAAGCTCAATCTGCACGCCCGAGCCCTCGGCCATCTCGCACGCATGCCCGATCAAGCCAAAGCCCGTGACGTCGGTACAGCCGTGAAGTTCGAGTCCCTCGGCCAGGCGAATCGGGGCCTCGTTGAGGGTGCGCATAGAGTTCCACATCGGACAGGCCTCATCCTGCTCGATAAGCTCGCCCTTAATGGCCGTGGTGATGATGCCCGAGCCGATCGCCTTGGTCAGCAGCAGAACATCGCCCACGCGCGCGCCGCTGTTGGCGAGCATGCGGTCGAGCGCGACAAAGCCGCTCACGGACAGGCCGTACTTGGGCTCGTCGTCGTTGATGGTGTGGCCACCCGCGATGGAGCAGCCCGCCTCGACGCACTTGTCGGCGCCACCCGCCAGAATCTGGCCAGCAGCCTCAACACCCAGGCAGCTGGGTATGCAGAGCAGGTTCATGGCATGACTCGGCCGCCCGCCCATAGCGTAGATGTCCGACAGCGAGTTGGCCGCTGCGATCTGGCCAAACAGAAACGGGTCATCGACCATCGGCGGGAAGAAGTCGATGGACTGCACGAGACCCAAGTTGTCGCCAACGCGAAAGACGCTCGCATCGTCGGAGGTATCGAACCCCACGAGCAGGTTGTCGTTATGCACATTGGGTAAGTCGCCCAGGACCTGGGCGAGGGCTCCAGGAGCCAACTTAGCGGCTCAACCAGAGGCAGCGGTCATCTGCGTGAGCTTGATGAAATCGTCAGCCATCGATCCCTCCTCTCATAGGTCAATCTTTTCCTCCCAGTATACGCATGGTGGCGCCGCGAGCGGGCGGCGTATCGCAACCCCTACGCGACGCAGCAGAAGGGACAAAGGGACTGTCCCTTTGTCACATTATCGACAAACCAGATGAATTCTCTTGGCATCGAAGTGCATGCGCAGGGTCTCGTCGGCCTGCGGCAGCTCGTCGGAAGCCACGCTCACCTTGTTGACCTTCCACTGCAGACGCGTGGGCGCATCGACACGTGGCACGTCCAACAGCACCAGCCGCTCAAAGCGCGAATCGCTCACCCGGGCCACGTGTAAGTCGTAGCTGTTACGACCCCGCTCGGCACGGTTGTCAACATGGAAGTAACTTGCGCGAATCCCCAGGTACGCCACATCATCAGGAACCTCGCGACCCACATTAAAGGTCATGCCCCAGTCGAGAGCCTCAACTTCTTCGTCGCCGATCTTGCACGCCCGGCTTGTGTTCTTGCAGCCCGTCAAGCGCAGCGCGGCCAAGGTTTGCGGCCGGCGGACCACATCTTCGACGGAGCCGATCTCCTCCACATGCCCGTTATGCATCACGCAAATGCGCTGGCACAGGCGACACGCTTCGTCGATATCGTGGCTCACGTAGAGCACGGTGCGGTTGCATACGTCGAACAGGTCGAGCATGTTCTGCTCGAGCGCGCTCTTAAGGTAGGCATCGAGCGCGCTCATGGGCTCGTCGAACATAAAAATGCCCGGGTGTGCCGCCACCATGCGCGCAAGCGCCACGCGCTGCTGCTGACCACCCGAGAGGCGTGCGGGATAGCGGTCGGCAAAATCGGCCAGACCAAAAATGCCCAGATAGCGCTCGGCGAGCTTTTTGCGTGCAGCGACGTCACCCGCATCCTGTACGCCGGCGCACACGTTATCGGCCACCGTCATATTGGGAAACAGCTGATAGTTTTGGAACAGCAGGGCGCATTTACGCTCCTGGGGCGATAGGTTGATGCCCGCCGCCGAATCAAAAAAGGTCACGCCGTTGACGACGATCTTGCCCTCGTCGGGCGTCTCCACACCGGCAATGCAGCGTAGCGTACAGCTCTTGCCGCACCCCGAGGCGCCCAGCAGCGCCACGCGCTCCTCTCCAGCCTCAAGCTGCATATCGAGCGTAAACCCGGGATAGCGCTTTTTGATATCCAGAACGATCGACATGGCCTATCGACCTCCCTGCAGAGTGGCATCATCGCGCATGAGCTCGGCCAGCGCCTCGCGATCGATACGCAGGGCATCGCCGCCCACCGGGTCGAGCGAATCGTCCGTATCGGCGAGTTCTTTGGCCCGCTTGCGCTCCGCACGGGAAAGGCCCCGCTCGCGATACTTTTGCGAATGCGCGGTGTATATGTTGATAAACAGGATGACCAGGAAACTAAACGCAATCACGACGACAACCCAAAAGAGGGCAACTGGGATGTTGCCACCCATCCACTCAAAGTAGATAGCGATGGGGATGGTCTGCGTAATACCAGCATAGTTACCCGCAAAGAAGAGGGTGCAACCGAACTCACCCATCGCACGGGCAAAGGCGAGCACCGTACCGGCGGCGATCGAGGGCCAGCCGAGTGGCATCATAAGCTTGGCAAAGATACGGCGCTCGGACCACCCCAGGGTTCTCGCGGCGTCGAGCATCTGCGTGTCCAGGCTCTCAAAGGCGCCGAGCGCCGTACGGTAGACCAGGGGAAACGACACCACCACGGCAGATATCACCGCCGCTGGCCAGGTAAAGACGATCGAGATGCCGTGCGCGATAAGCCACTGGCCAACCCCGGTCGAGCGGCCAAACAGCATGAGGAGCAGAAAGCCGCACACCGTGGGAGGCAGCACCATGGGGATGGTAAAGGCCGAGTCGAGCAGGCCCTTCACGCGGCTCGTCGTGCCCATAGTCTTCCATGCGACAAACAGGCCCAGCGCAAAGGCAATCACCAGGGCAAGGCCACTCGTTTTGATAGACACCCAAAGCGGGCGATAGTCGATGCCGGTCAAAAAGGCGACAAGGGACGCCAAGGGCTCCCGTTCATCTTGCATCACAACGGATGATGCTTCCACGATTTGAGCGCTATCAAGCCAACGCGCGCCGCCCTTGGCATCACCCGAGGCTGATGCGATGACCACATAGCGGTCCCCATTCGCACCGCGCTCATCAAAGGCATAGGTATACCCACCGACATTAAACGCCGCTTCCGTCGTGGCATACCAAGGAAGATCCATGTCTTCCAGCCGTGCGCCTCCCATGCAGTTTGCGCTGTCGAGCTCACAGACGAGAGCCTTGAGACCCGATGCGCACTCGTTGTCCTGCGGATCCAATCCATACTTCTCGACCGCCTTGGGCGATACCCACACCACAACGCGATCGGCAGCAGGCGCCACTACAAGGTCCACGTCCTCGTCAACGGGAAACCGGTAGCCCTCAGGCTGGCCCTCCATGGCACGAGCGGTCCCCTTGGCCAACCGCTCAAAACCCTCGATCCCATAGGAAAGCCCATGAGCGGTCGCAGTAACCTGGGCCCCGTCCTCAGCGTCCCCAGCAAACGCAAATCCCGGCATCCAGCAAAGCGCGAAGGTCAAAGCACAGGCGATAAGCATGCGGAATCTATTAAGCACGAAAAGCTCCAAGCGAATACAAGGACGGAGTGAAACACAAAACGATGGAATTATCGCGCCAAGCCGCACTGCTCGGAAAGCTCAAAGCCGTACTTAGCCCAAATCTTCTGAGCCTTCTTGCTGGACAGGCAGAAGTCGATAAACGACTTGGCCTCGTCGGCGCGCTCGGAGCTCTCGGCAACGGCACCCGGGTACACGATGGGCTTGTGCGAATCCTCGGGGCACACGAAGGCCTCCTCGATGCCGTCGTAGCGGAAGATGTCAGAGCTGTAGACAAAACCGGCCACGCAGTCGCCCGTAGAGACGTAAGCTGCAGCGGTGCCGACTTTGTCGGCCAGCGCGACCTTGTCGGCGATCTCGGGAGCGTACTCGCCGTCGTCGCCCTCGGTACCGGTGTAGAGGCCCACGGAGGCCAGGGCCTGGTTGGCGTACTTGCCGGCGGGAACGGTCTTGGCGTCGCCAATGGCGATCTTGCCGTCCAGATTCGCGACGTCGGCGATGGCCTCGACCTTGGTGTCGGAGCCCTCGGCGCGAATGATCACGAGGTCGTTGACGAACATATCCTCACGCGTGTCGATGTCGACGAGCTCGGCGGCCTCGGCGTCGCCCATGGTGCCCTTGGAGGCTGTGATGAGCACGTCGACGGCGGCACCGGCGCGCATCTGCTCGACGAGGTCGCCAGACGCCTTAAACTGCGTGTCGGCAAACGTGGTGCCGGTCTGCTCGGTGTAAAGCTCCTGAACCTCGGGCAGAGCCTTCTCGAGCGAGTTGGCGGCAAAGACCTGCAGCTCGACAGCCTTCTTGGACGAAGTCTTGACAGAGCCGGCATCGGAGCCAGTCGACTCAGGCGCCTTATTGCCGGAGCACCCGGCAAGGCCAAGGCCGGCAGCGGCGACAGCAGAAAGCGAGATGAACCCGCGGCGTGAAACCATATCGAACATAGTCAACCCTTTCGGACGTTTTGCCCGGACGCCACACCGCGGGCTTTATTCTGCAATCAGATTATACTTCTGCGGGAATAGTGATAGTGAGAAATTATTCTCGCCAGAGAATATAGTTTCAAGTTACCGTGCACCTCGGTGTCGCTTCGGCGGAAAACAAAAGCGGAGCAGCCGTTCAGGTCGCCCCGCCGCAGGTAAACCGCTTAGTTGGTATGTCCGCCACCCGCTGTCATATGAGCCGCATGCTCCAGCTGGTCCGCAATGGCCTCCCAGCTTTCGCGGGCGGCCTTCGTAGAACCGGGAAAGTTTACGACAAGTGTATGACCTCGTTGCATGCACACAGCGCGCGAGAGCATGGCGCGGCGCGTCTTGGTCATGGAGTACGCACGGATTGCCTCTGCAATACCCGGCACATCGCGGTCGCAGACGGCACGCGTCGCCTCGGGCGTCACGTCGCGCATCGAAAGCCCCGTGCCGCCGCAGGTGATGACCACGTTGGCCTGGCAATCGTCGGCCGCAGCCACAATGGCAGCACCGATCTCGTCAACATCGTCATGCACCACCGTATGCGAGGCAACCGTCCAGCCCTGCGCCGCGACGAGCTCCTCGAGTGCAGCGCCTGCTTCGTCCTGGGCAAGATCGCGCGTATCCGAGCACGTCACGATCGAAATCTTCAACTCCATAGCATTCCTCCTACAGCACGGCGCCCTCGGGCAGATCGACACGGACGACATCCACGACGTCGCCCGGCTCAAGATCGCACGGACCCTCGTTGATGCGCAACAGGCAGTTCGCACGCTGCATGGTTCCGAGCAGCGCCGAGTTCTGGCTGTGCGCCTCGGTGACCGTAAGCTCACCCGTCTGCGCATCGCGCGCAACCGTGGCGCGATCATAGAAGCGTCGGTCCTGTCGCTTCTTCACGCCGTGGGTAAGAACCGCCTGCTGCACGGGACGCGCACCCTCGGCAAAGCCGCGCATCTTGCGAATCGCCGGGCGGGCGAGCATCTCAAAGCCCACGTATGCCGCCGCGGGGTTGCCCGAAAGCCCCAGATAGGGCTTGCCGCCGAGCAGGCCAAACGTAATGGCTTTGCCGGGACGCAACGAAATGCGATCGAACAGCACCTCGCCCTCGCGCTGAACCAGCGCCGTCACGTAGTCGTAGTCGCCAGCCGAGGCGCCACCGCTCGTAATGACAAAATCGCACTCTTGCGCGGCGCGGTGCACAAGCTCGGCAATCGCCCGCTCGTCGTCGGGCGCAATGCCGTAGAACACCGGGTCGGCCCCAGCATCGAGCACCTCGGCCATTAACGCCGAGGAATTGGAATCGCGAATCTGCCCACGCGCCGGCAGTTGGCCGGGCGCGACCAGCTCCGTGCCCAGCGAGATAACGCCCACACGCGGGGCGGCGTGCACTCTAACGTTCGCGTAACCGGCGCTCGCCAGCAAACCGGCGCCGGCCGGGGCCACAACCTCGCCAGCGTGCATCACAACATCGCCGGCATGGGCCTCCTCGCCTGCAGCTCGAACGTTCTCCCCCACCTTAGCCGGTGCCGAGAAGCTCACGTGTGAGCCCTCGTTGCCGTCGCCGTCGAGCACCTCGACGATCTCGTATTTCACAACGGCATCCGCACCTTCGGGCACCGGTGCACCCGTCATGATACGGACGGTCTCGCCCGCGCCAATCGCGCCCTCAAACACATGGCCCGCCGCCTCGTGCCCCACGACGGAAAGCGTCACGGGCGTATCGGAGGACGCTTTGGCGAGGTCGTCGGCACGCACGGCATATCCATCCATGGCGCTGTTGGCAAACGGCGAGATATCGATATCGGCCGTGGCATCCTCAGCCAGGGGAAGACCGGCCGCCTGCCAAATCGGGATCTCGACGAGCTCGGTCCTGCGCACCTGCGAAAGGACGATTGCCTGCGCGTCCTCCAGCGGGATGAGCGTCTTAGCCATATACACCTCTTACATGCCACGGCGCGCAACAGTGGCGCCGATTCTTTATGTTTGGTTCAGTATAATCCCCCGCTGCCCGCTCAAGACATGGCCCGCAACGGCAAATACACCTGTCGGCCACGCGCCTTTCGTAACAGAACCGAAACCTGTCAATTGCCTTAAGGCACGGGGTGCCGTCTTATAATGCATGCATCGCAACAATAAAGAGGACGTTATGGCTTTTATCGATAAACGTGAAAATACACTCGACCCGTCTGATGACACCCGTCAGGACACAGACGGCAGGTCCTTCTCTCCGGCCGACTTGATCATCAGCGGTCGCAACCAGCTCACCCGCTCCGAACAGCTCTTGGCCGCCGACACGCGCCGCAATGCCCACAACATGCTCGCGAGCGCCAAACTGCTCGCGCTCGTCGTTGTCGTTTCGCTCGCCATGGGCGTTGCCGCTTGGGCGTTTTTGGCCTCGCTGGATATTGCGACCGATTATCGCGAGAGCCATGCGTGGATCTACGCCCTGCTCCCCGTCGTGGGCGTGGCCACCGCGTGGGTCTACAAGAACCACGGTCTCGCCGCCAAGCGCGGCAACAATTTGGTCATCGACTCCGCCCTGGGCACACGACTCATCCATGCGCGCATGGCCATCCTCACCTTTGTGTGCTCCACGCTCACGCATCTGACGGGCGGCTCGGCCGGCCGCGAGGGCGCCGCGGTGCAGATCGGCGGTACCATCGCCAGCAATGTCTCGAGCCTTGCCCATCTCAAAAAACACGACCACCACGACCTCATGCTCGCCGGTATCTCGTCTGCCTTTGGCGCCGTGTTCGGATCACCTCTCGCCGGAGCTTTCTTTGGCATGGAGATGTGCTTTATCGGCAAGATCGACTACACCGCGGGCATCTACTGCCTGGTCGCCTCGTTTACCGGCTACTTTACGTCACTCGCCCTGGGCACCCAGTACGAGAGCAACGTCATCGCCAGCGTTCCCGACATGACACCCAGAACGGTTGCCATCGTCGTTATCGGAGCCATTGTCTTTGGCCTGACGGCGCGCCTCTTTGCCTGGTCGGTCCGCACGGTCAAGAACCTGTATGCGCGTTTTATCACCAACTATCTCGTCCGTGCGCTCGTCGGCGCACTCGTGGTGCTTGCGGCCTATGCGTTGCTTGACGCCTGGGAGTATGCCGGCCTTTCCACGTGGCTTTCGGGCGCCGGGTTTGCCGGCACCACCACCCTCGCCGACGCCGCCATCAAGCTCGTCGTAACGGCGCTCACCCTGGGTGCCGGTTTCCAAGGCGGCGAGGTCACGCCCCTGTTTGGCATCGGTGCGGCGCTCGGCGGATGGATTGGCTGCCTCGCTGGACTCGACCCGAGCTTTATGGCGGCCCTCGGCATGCTCGGCGTCTTCTGTGCCGGCCTCAACGTGCCCATCACCACCTGCATGATGGCTATCGACTTGTTCCATGGAACAGCCGCGGGCTTCTTTGTCATCGTCTCGTTTATTAGCTATCTCGTCGACGGCCACCGTGGCGTGTACCCCGCGCAGCGCATCGTGTCGCCCAAGCGCCGCTCGCTTATCGTGGACGAGGGCGGAACGGTGGCAGAGGCTATCGAGCGCCACAACGACCTGATAGAGTAGACGTAAGTAATCGCCGTGCAGCCACAATCGGGGGCAATTCGACCCGAGCGCGACCGCACCGTCATGCCACACGCCGGGAGTCGCCCCATGCACGCAACTGACTTTGGTCGCACGATCATCATCGCCAATCCTGTCGCCCAGTCGGGCGCCGCGCGCGAGGTTGCCGAGCGCCTGCAACGCTTTTTGGACATGACGGCGCGCACGTCCCAGTTTGACCTAGTGCTGACCGAGTGCATGGGGCACGCCAAGGAGCTTGCCGCACAGGCTCAGGGATACCGCACCGTTATCGCCTTTGGCGGCGACGGCGTGATCCACGAGGTCGTCAATGGGCTCATGGCGCAGGAAGAGGCCATCCGTCCCGCCCTTGCCGTCCTGCCCGTGGGCTCCGGCAACGATTTTGCCCAGACGCTCGGAATCGACGATTTCTCCGGTAAGGATTTTGGCGCGCTGCTCACCTGCGAGCTGCAGCACCAGGATATCGGGCGCATTCGCTCATGGAACCCCGCAAGCGGAAGCGGCGAGGCTTCGGTTGAGTACTACGACCAGACGCTCTCGGTCGGCATCGATGCCGCCATCGGCCTGGGCACCACCGAGTTGCGCAAAAAGACCGGCCTGACGGGCGCTCCGCTCTACACCCTCTCGGGACTTGAGCAGTTTGGCCTGCGCTATCGCAACTACCCCATGACGGTCAGCTTTGACGGCGCGCCCGCCGAGCGCGTGAGGGCGATTATCATGGCGATTCAGCTGGGCCCCACGTATGGCTCGGGTTATCGCATCTGCCCCGATGCCGATCCCTGCGATGGCATACTCGACGTCTGCTACGCCTGTGGCCCCGTCCCTCGCGCGGTTGCCCTGCCTATGTTCCTTTCGGCCAAAGACGGCCACCACACCAAGCTTCCGCCGGTACGCATGCGCCGCTGCCGCCATGCCGAGCTCACCTTTGAGGGGCCCGACTACCCCATCCAGGCCGACGGCGAGCCCGTTGTCGCCTCGCGCATCGAGGTCGACGTCCTCGGCAGCGCTCTCCAAGTTTGGCACCCTACCCGCTAGCAAGGCCAGTGGAACAAACGACTACTCGTCGCTGCCCGGCTTGCGACGGTTGGCCTTTTTAATGGCGTTGAAGTGCTTGTCATTGAGCCTGCGCTGGCGAGAGCGCTGGGGCACCTTGGTCTTTACGCGTCGGCGCGGTGGACGCCCGCGACGCTCGAGCTCGGCGCGCAGCTTACGCAGACAGCTCGCGCGATTCTGAAACTGACTACGGCTCTCACGCGCCGTCACGACAATCCCCGTGGGCCCATGCTTCATACGCACCGCCGAGTCCGTCGTGTTCACGCCCTGCCCGCCCGGACCCGTCGCGCGAAACACCTGCACCTCGCAATCGCGCGCCAACTCCTCGGCCGACATCTCGGCATAGCGCGCATACTCGCGCCATCCCATCTTGTTCTCGTCCATATCAGCACCTCCCCTCATACAAAAAAATGTGACAAAGGGACAGTCCCTTTGTCACATCGCATACCAATCGCTTGTGTTGCGCGCTTAGGCGAAGGTGATCTCGCCGGTCTCGCAGTCCATATCGGCGATACGGGCCAGGCTCTCGACGCGGAAGCCGCGCTCGCGGAGCTTATCGCCGCCGCCCTGGAAGCCCTTCTCCACCGCAATGCCAATACCGGACACCTCGGCACCCGCAGCCTCGCAGATCTTGATAAGACCCTCGAGCGCGCAGCCGTTGGCCAAGAAGTCGTCGATGATCAGGACCTTGTCGCCCTCGGACAGGAAACGCTTGCCAACGATGACCGGGTACTCCTTCTGCTTGGTAAAGGAGTAGATGGTCGTGGCGTACTGCTCGCCGTCGAGGTTGATGGACTGTGCCTTCTTGGCAAAGACCACCGGCACGCCGCCAAAATGCTGGGCTGCAATGCAAGCCATGCCAATGCCCGAAGCCTCGATCGTCAGGATCTTGTTGATCTCGACGCCCTCGAACAGACGGGCCCACTCGGCGCCCATGTGGTCGAACAGCTCAACGTCGCATTGGTGGTTGAGGAAGGCATCAACCTTAAGGACGTTACCGGCCTTTACGATGCCGTCATGGCGAATACGATCCTCAAGCTCCTGCATGGCGCAACCCCTTCTCGCGGCAACGATACCGCGCGATTAATAAACGTTGTTCGATAGTCTACCACGGACCGACCCCCGCCCGCCCCACAAGCCGCATCGCACCACAAACCAGTCTTTTTGGGACGGCGCGAATCGTGGCAGACAGCCTCCCAACACGCTAATGGCGGGCGCGCATCTTCACCAAACGCACCATGGCAAGCGCAAAGCCCACAGCGGCCACAGCCATAAGCACGTAGAACACCGAGCGAAAGCCGAATAGGAATACATCCGGACGGCCTGCAACAAAACTGGTCACGGCCTCGCCCATCGCCACGCTCATCTGCCCATAGAGGATATGCGAACCTGCCGTAATACCCAGCGCCATGCCCGCATAGCGCGCCAAGCTGCCCAAGCTACCTGCAAAGCCGAGTGCCTCGCGCGGAGCCGAGCCCATATACAGCGAGTTATTGGGGCTCTGGAAAATCGACGTGCCGCACGACATAAACGCGACGCAGCACACGATCACAGGGATGGAAGAGTACTCGTCGAGCGTGCTTACCGCAAAAAGACCGCATACGTACACGCCTAGGCCGACCGCCGTGGGACCCTCGCAGCCAACACGGTCCGAAACCGTACCCGAAAGCGGGCCGATAAAGGCATTCACCATCGGCAGCGCCAAAAAGAGCAATCCGGAAATGTCGGAACCAAATCCGTGGGCGTCCTGAAAATAGAACGGCAGGATAAACTCTGATGCGCCAATACCAACGAACACGATGAGCATGCAGGCGAGGTTGATGGTGAAGGCCGAATTTGCAAAGCAGCGACGAGCAGCCTCGATCAGGGACATGGGGCGCTCGCCGGCCTCCGGCTTAACATGCGGCAGCGTGGAGAACCCCACGATAAACGAGATGACGCCAATGGGCAGGTTGATGAGGAAGATGCTCTCCCAGGGAAAGCTTGCCACCAGCACGCCGCCGAGTACGGGGCCACACATCATGCCGAGGGCCACGAAGGTCGCGAGAATACCCATGGCACGGCCTCGTTCGCGCGCCGGAAACGACTCGGTGATGATACCCATGTTGTTGGCCATGGCCGCTGCGCAGCCGACGCCCTGCACAATGCGTGCCAGAATAAGAACTTCGAGCGAACTCGAAAGGCCGCAAAGCAGCGAGCCAGCCGTAAAAACGATTACGCCCAGCTGGAATACGCCCACCTTGCCGCGCACGTCGCCCAAGCGGCCAAACGGCAGCATAGCCACGCATGTCGCAAGCAGGTACACCGAGCTCACCAGCTGGATGCGGTCGAGGCCCACGCCCAGCTCCTTTTGCATCACGGGCAACGCCACGGTCACGACGGTCGAATCCAGACACGACATAAACGTCATGATGAGCACGGTAAACAGAATCGCCCATTTGTTCTTGCCATGGGTGTCGCCCTCAAGGGCAATGTGCTCGCGGCGCAGCTGCTCTGCGGTTTTCTCCATATCCATCCTTTCGAGTGGCGCAACGCAAAAACGGGGCCCCAATCGCCTACAAACAGTCGCGATTGGGGTCCCGCCTACGGAATCGGAACGAAAGATCGCCGAAGCTTTCTGCCAGCATCGGCGCCTTATGCGAACGCTAGCCTAGCACTGCTCGAGTGCCTGCTCAAGGTCGGCAATCAGATCGGCCGTATCCTCGAGGCCGCACGACAGGCGCACCATATCGGCGGAGATGCCGCAGGCGATGAGCTCCTCATCGTTCATCTGGCGGTGTGTGGCATTAGCGGGATGCAGGCAGCAGGTGCGGGCGTCAGCCACATGCGTGGCGATCTGGGCAAGTTTAAGGCTCTTCATAAAGGTCTCGGCCGCCGCGCGACCACCGTTAAAGCCAAAGCTCACAACGCCGCAGGTACCGTTGGGCATGTACTTCTGAGCCATGTCATAGTACTTATCGCCCTCCAGGCCCGGATAGCTCACGAAGCGTACCTTGGGATGGCTCTGCAGGAACTTGGCAACGGCCAGGCCGTTCTCACAATGACGCGGCATGCGTACATGCAGGCTCTCGAGCGAGCTGTTCAGGAAGAAGGCCGCCTGCGGGTTCTGCATGGGACCGAGGTCGCGCATGAGCTGCGCGGTGGCCTTGGTAATGAAGGCACCTTCGCGACCGAACTTCTCGGCATACGTCACGCCGTGGTAGCTCTCGTCGGGCGTGGTGAGACCCGGGAACTTATCCGCATGGGCCATCCAGTCAAACTGGCCGTGGTCAACGATCACGCCGCCCAGGTAGGCAGCATGTCCATCCATGTACTTGGTGGTGGAGTGCGTAACGATGTCGGCGCCCCACTCAAAGGGACGGCACATCACGGGTGTCGGGAAGGTGTTGTCGACCATCAGCGGCACGCCGTGGTCATGCGCGGCCTTGGCAAAGCGCTCAATATCGAGCACGGCAAGGGCGGGGTTGGCGATCGTCTCGCCAAAGACGAGCTTGGTGTTGGGCCGGAAGGCTGCCTCAAGCTCCTCGTCGGTGCAGTCGGGGGCGACGAACGTACAGGTCACGCCCATACGGCCCATGGTGTGGGCGAGCAGGTTATACGTACCGCCGTAAATGGCAGAGCTCGCGACCACATGATCGCCGGCACCGACCACGTTAAAGATCGCGAGGAAATTCGCAGCCATGCCCGAGCTCGTGAGCATCGCAGCGGTGCCGCCCTCCATCTCGCAGATCTTGGCGGCAACGAGATCGCACGTGGGGTTCTGCAAACGGCTGTAGAAGTAGCCCGACTCCTCTAGGTCAAACAGCTTGCCCATGTGCTCGGACGTGTCGTACTTCCACGTGGTGGACTGGTAGATGGGCACCTGGCGCGGCTCGGCATCTCCCGGGTGATAGCCGCCCTGAACACATGTAGTTCCGATGGTCTGCTCGCTCATATCTAGCTCCCTTGCCTGGGTTACGTTTTATTCGGTTCACGATACCGCTACCCTGCACCCCTCTCAACCCATCCCCAAGGTAGGTTAATGGACAAATTGATCCGAGGTATTTATCTCAAGCCTTGGGCATTTGCTCGATAGATAAAAACGAGGCATACATGAAGCTCTCGATGATTACATGCCCCGTCACGGGTACCATAGGCGGGTACACCGTAACCAAGGAGACAACGATGAAGCAAATCGATACGGCCCAACTCGACATCACCGCCTGTCAGGCTCAGGCTGCCGAATACCACGCCCGTGGCTTTAACTGCGCACAGGCCGTCGCCTGTACGCTCGCGCCTGCCGTCGGGCTCGACCCCCAGGTCGCCTTTACCCTCACCGAGGGCTTTGGCGCCGGCATGGGCGGTATGACCGAGACCTGCGGCGCCATCTCGGGCGCCGTGGCCATCATGGGCTTTGTAATGAGCGATGGCATGGAAAACCCGAAGACCAAGGGCCAGACCTACAAGCTGTCGCGCGAGATTGCCAAGCGCTTTGGCGAGAAGAACACGACGACCGTCTGCGGCACGCTCAAGGGCATCGGATCGGACAAGGGTCCGCTCCGCAGCTGTCCCGGTTGCATCGACGATGCCGTCGAAATCGCCTGTGATGTACTAAAGCAGCTCGCCGAGTAAACGGCAGCGACATAAAACGACGGTCGGTGTGCTTGGGATCCGTCCAAAAGCACGCCGGCCGTCGCCGTTAGAACTCGGCAAATTCGGGAGTGCTGACCTCAATCTCCTCGCGCCCCGCCATAAGCTCGCGCATCTTAGCGCAAAACGACTCCTGCTCCCCCGCCTTAAACACCAAATGAAGTGTCACGGCATCCGCGTACTCGGTATCCGAAACCTTGGCACCGGAATCCTGGGCCAAGCGAAGCACCTGCTCATACTGCGGATAGGCCACATGCACGTCAACCGGCACGACACTCGTCATCTCGACGATCTGCCCGGCCTCCTGAGCCGCGGCCACCGCCGCCTGCGTCGCCGCGGTATATGCGCGCACCAAGCCACCAGGACCCAACAGCGTGCCACCAAAATAGCGCGTCACTACGCAGCAAACATTTTTGAGCGCCGCACCGCGCAACACCTCGAGAGTCGGCATACCGCTCGTGCGGCTCGGCTCACCATCATCGCTCTGGCGCTCGCGTCCATCGACCAAAATCCACGCGGGAACATTGTGTCGAGCGTCGTAATGACGCTTGCGAACCATCTCGATAAAGGCATTCGCCTCGTCCTCGGACTCAATATGGACCAGCTGGGCAATAAACCGGCTCTTGCGGTCCACAAACTCGCCCGAAGCCTCAATATTCGATTGCAGAGTAAAATAGCTGTCCAACAAAGCCCCTCAACAAAATAAAGCGCAGCAACAAACAGCCTCAATAATACGATAACCCTAGTAAAAAGAATGGCAACGCCGATGATTCCGTCAACGAAAGCGAGAACCCGTCAGCGCGAGCAAGGTGCCTTGAAAGCCGAGGGCATTGACCTTATGGTCATGCCCGAAGGTTTGAAAGGCAGATTGCCGCGCTGACGGGTTCGCAGCGTCAACAAAGTGCCGAGTGGGCCGATAAGCCGGGTTCTGTCGTGAACGGTCATTTATCTTGTCTGCACGTTACCGTGCAGCTCCACGCACGCTACCCGAACGCGGACCGGGCCGGCCCATAGCGTTCCTATTCGCGCTTGCTCCGGATGGGGCTTGCCAAGCCGCCGTGTTGCCACGACGCTGGTGGTCTCTTACACCACCGTTTCAGCTTTTCCCTTTACGCCTTGCGGCGCAGGTGGGAGTCTTCTTTTCTGCGGCGCTTTCCGTCGGATCACTCCGCCCGGCCGTTAGCCGGCATCCCGCCCTCTGGAGCCCGGACTTTCCTCACGCGTGCTGCAAGCAGCACATCGCGCGACCGTCTGGCCCACTCAGCAGTGCAAGAGTGTAGCACACCGTCAGCATAGGCAGCGGCACAACACAAGCGCTCGACACGATAAACCAAGAACCATGTCATGCAGTACAATAGGAACGCCGATGGGCAACGTCGTCAGTCGAGACGCGACCGCGCTCCGCACCCCTCCGTCTACTCGGTGCGTTCCCGCCTCCTCCCCGAGGCGGGATGTCGGCGTTTTTTCATGCACCGACAACTCAATAGCAAGCGAATAGCCCAAGCAGCGTTACGCGCAGGCACTACCGAACATCTCGGCAGTAAATGCAAAAAGGGACCCGTCCATTACGGACGGATCCCTTAAAACAAGTGATCGTCAAACCGATTTACTCGGCGTCGGTCTCCTCGTCCTTCTTCTCGGAAGGCAGCGGGGTAACCTCGATCTCGACGCCCAGAGTCTCAGCAGCGGACTTCATGGACAGGGAGATACGACGACGGTCGAGGTCGATCTCCATGACCTTGACCTGAACCTTGTCGCCCACGTGGGTGACCTGAGAAGGCTGATCGACGTGCTTGTTGGCCATCTCGGAGATGTGCACCAGGCCCTCGATGCCCTCGCCCAGGTCGACGAAAGCGCCAAACGGAACAAGCTTGGTCACCGTGCCCTCGACGATAGCGCCGACGGGGTACTTCTTGACCAGTGCGCGCCACGGATCCTCGGTGGTCTGCTTGAGACCCAGGGAGATGCGCTCGCGGTTGAGATCGACGTCGAGAACCTCGACCTCGACCTCCTGGCCGACCTTGACAACCTCGGAAGGATGGTTGACGTGGTTCCAGGAGAGCTCGGAGAGGTGGATGAGGCCGTCGATACCGCCGAGGTCGACGAAGGCGCCGAAGTCGACGATGGAGGAAACGGTGCCCTGGAGACGCATGCCAGACTTGAGCTTGGACAGGATCTCGGAGCGCTCGGCCTTACGGGACTCCTCGAGCACGACGCGACGGGAGAGGACGACGTTGTTGCGGTTGCGGTCCATCTCGATGACGCGAGCCTCGATGCGGGTGCCCATGTAGGAGGTGAGGTCCTTGACGCGACGGAGGTCGACGAGGGAAGCGGGCAGGAAGCCACGCAGGCCGATGTCGAGGATCAGGCCGCCCTTGACAACCTCGATAACCTCGCCCTCGACGTTCTCGCCGGAGTTGAACTTCTCCTCGATGCGGTTCCAAGCACGCTCGTACTCGGCACGCTTCTTGGACAGGACCAGACGACCGTCCTTGTCCTCCTTCTGGAGAACCAGAGCCTCGATGGGATCACCGAGTGCAACGATGTCTGCAGGGTTAGCGTCCTTGCGGATGGACAGCTCGCGGACCGGGATAACGCCCTCGGACTTGAATCCGATGTCAACGAGCACCTCGTCATGCTCGATCTTAACGACAGTGCCGTTAACGAGATCGCCCTCATCAAAGTCGGTAATCGTACCGTCGATGAGGTTGTTCATCTCCTCCTCGTTGACATCGTCAAGAGAGAAAATGGACGAGTTCTGAATCTCACTCAAAGGTGGACCCCTTTCGAACTACGGGGCCCCGATTGCTAGGACCTACAGAAGGGTGCGACAAGCACACAACGTTTAGGAACACTCGGGAGCCGACAGATACTAATGTGACGCTTATGCAATCACGTTCGTATAGGTTACGGGGAAATGAGTTCGATTTCAAGCGTGAACTGCGATTTTTTACTCGTGTGGAGACTTTTTCGTAATCTTATGAACACACGTCTCCGCAACTTGACGATAACCAGCCAGGCATTCGGCTTTGGGGTAAAGTATCCGGAGCCAACGATTCTAGATCGATTTTTCGAGAAAGGTGCCCGCGTGCTCAAAGCAGTCGTTTTCGATATGGACGAGACGCTTCTCAGCATCAACCTCAACGCGTTCATCCTTCGCTATTTTAAGGATGTCTCTTCGATGCTCGCGGATATCGGGCGCCGCAGCCGCGGTGGCACGATGGCACGCCTCGGCACCATCCTGGTCGACCTCAACGCCAATCGCCGCAGCGGCACGGACAACCGCACCAATCTTGAGTTTTACCAAGAAGAGGTCGAGCGCCGATGCGGGATCTGCCTCTCCGATCCCCTCATTTACGAGGCGTTTACCTACTATGACCGCGAAGTCCTTCCGTACAAGAACGACGATGTCATTAACGCCCACGCTATGCCGGGCGCGCACGCCGCGCTCCAGGCCGTACAGGACGCTGGACTGCGTTGCGCGCTCTTTACCAACCCCAGCTTTCCCCAGGGGGCCATCGAGTGCCGCATGGGCTGGGGCGACTTGGCCGACGCCCCCTTTGAACTCGTGACGCACATGGGAAATGCCACCCGCTGCAAGCCCGATGCCACCTACTATCTAGAGCAGCTTCAGGTGATGGGGCTCGAGCCACACGAGGTCCTTATGGTGGGCAACGATCCCAAACGCGACTTCCCGTCCCCCGATTGCGGCATCCAAACCGCCTTTGTGGGCCAGGGCAAGCCCAGCCGAGCCACCTGGCGCGGAACCATGGAAGACTTCGCCCGCGACTTTAACGCCGTAATCGAAGCCTTCTACGAGCACCAAATAGCCGACGAACTGTCTTAACAGACTCGAGTCTTGCCGATCATTATGTTGAGGATCTCGACGTCGGTGTCCTTCATGCCCACGCGGCCTACGTAGCCCATGCTGGCGATTGTCTGCTCGACGGTATCTTGGATCAGGCCCTCGCCGGCACGGAAGCCGCGACCCTGCATGGCCATATCGTGACCCAGAATCGCCGCATCGACGGCAGCCGAAATCTTGGCGGCACAGCTCGCCTTGGCGCCGTCGCACACGATGCCGCCCACATTACCGAGCGTATTCGAGACCGTCGCGCCAATCTGCTCGCGCGTGCCACCGCACAGCCAGGTAATCGCAGCGCCGGCGCCGCACGCGGCGCAAATAGCACCGCAAAACGCCGAGAGCGCACCAATATAGCTCTTGATATGCACGGCGATAAGATCGGACAGCATCACGGCGCGCACCAGGCGCTCGTGGTCGCAACGCAGGTACTCGGCATACTCCATGACGGGCAATGCGCAGGTAATGCCCTGATTGCCCGAGCCGCATACAATGGCGACCGGCAGCGCGCAACCGTTCATGCGGGCGTCGGACCCGGCGGCCGCACGGGCACGGGCACGGCAGGCGACGTCATCGGCACGAGCACCCAGCAGCGTACGACCCACCTCGGCGCCCCAAGCGTGCGCAAGGCCCTCGGCACTGATTGCGCCATTCAGCTCAATCTGACGCTCAACGGCAGCGCGGGCGTCCTCAATGTCACCGTCCTCGATAAAGTCGATGATGGTCTCGATCGACATGGGCGTGTCGGCGTTATCTGCCGCCCGCTCGGCCACGACGCGCTCGGCGCAGGCGGCACACTCCCCCGCCGACTTGCCGCACACCGGAATACCGTCGAGGGTATGGCACGTGACATTGGTGTGGTGGTCGGTAATCTCGACGACCGCGGTATGGCCCCCGGCCGTCGCAGTCACCTTGATGTAGAGGTTGGGCACACCCTCGACAAGCGACACATCGCAGTAGCCGGCGTCGGCGAGGAGCTCGGCCACGCGAGCACGGTCTTCATCGTCAACGCTCTCGAGCACCTCGAGCGCGCTCTTGGCGTCGCCGCCCACGGCACCCAGCACGGCCGCGGCTTCAATACCGTGCATACCGCCCGAGTTGGGCACGGTCACGCTCTTAACGTTCTTGATGATGTTGCCCGAACAGGCAACGTCCATATGATTGGGTTCGCAACCGAGTGTCTGGCTCGCCAGCGCTGCTGCATAGGCAACGGCAATGGGCTCGGTACAGCCGAGCGCGCAGACAAGCTCGCGGTTCAAAACATCGCAAAACGCGGCATCACGGATGGAATCGGTAGGCATAGGTATCTCCTGCTTGCATAACGGGCTGGGCTCTCAAGAATGGTTAGTTCCTTTATTTGATAACAATGCATCAAAAACCGCAACCATGGTTCCGGCGGACGGCGCTCGAGCACAAATTGGTGGCATTATTCATGAGAAGCCGATCTTGTTGCATGCTAAAGCGTTTGACCAAAAAACGCTCGAGCGTTTACGCAAAAGTCGCGCTATCATGCAGTCGAACGCGGTAAACACCTTTAGCATTTGCGCCGCACAGACCAGAGAGGAACCATCCATGAAGATCGGTATCGGTAACGACCACGCCGCCGTCGAGCTCAAGAACATCATTTCCGAGCACC
The DNA here is from genome assembly GCA_019424925.1 of Collinsella sp. Classification (GTDB taxonomy): domain Bacteria; phylum Actinomycetota; class Coriobacteriia; order Coriobacteriales; family Coriobacteriaceae; genus Collinsella. The sequence goes on along the minus strand of JAHYYO010000003.1, from coordinate 50,014 downwards.
TGAAGGAGCGCGGCTGCGAGGTCGTGAACTTTGGCACCGACACCTCCGAGAGCTTTGACTACCCCATCGCCGGCTACAAGGTGGGTAAGGCCGTCGCCAACGGCGACGTCGACCTGGGCATCCTCATCTGCGGCACCGGCGTCGGGATTAGCCTGGCTGCCAACAAGGTCGAGGGCGTACGCGCCGTCGTGTGCTCCGAGCCCTTCAGCGCCAAGCTCTCCCGCATGCACAACAATACCAACGTGCTCGCCTTTGGTGCCCGCGTCTTGGGCTCCGAGCTCGCCAAGATGATTGTCGACGAGTGGCTCGACGCCGAGTTTGAGGGTGGTCGTCACGAGCGTCGCGTTAACCTCCTCAACGAGATCGATCACACGCGCGGCCTTAAGATCGTCGACGAAGCCTAAACTATTCAGTGCCACAAGCTAACAGCAGGGGCCCGCTCGGAACACATGTCCGAGCGGGCCCCTTCATAGATTTTGGAATAAAAGGGCGCCGCGGATGGAGTTCCGCGGCGCCAAAGCCACACGCTAACAGCTTTAAGGAGTCAAAGCTGGTTTAGCCAAAGAAGCGCTTGATCTCAATCTCGGCGTTCTCCAGGCAGTCGGAGCCGTGGATCACGTTGGCGTTGACATCGACGGCAAAGTCGCCGCGGATGGTACCAGGAGCAGCGTCAAGCGGATTAGTAGCGCCCATGAGGGTGCGCATCTTAGCAACAGCGGAGAGACCGGAAACGACCATCTTGACGACCGGACCGCTCGTCATAAAGTCACAGAGACCGCCAAAGAAGGGCTTGTCGGCCAGATGGGCGTAGTGCTCCTCGACGGTAGCGCGCTCGAGCGTGGTCATCTCCATGCGCTCGATGACAAGGCCGCTGCGCTCGATGCGAGCAACAATCTCGCCGATCTTGCGGTCGCGCACGGCGTCGGGCTTAATCATGATGAAGGTCTTCTCGATAGCCATAAGGTAGCCTTTCAAGTAGGTTCGCGCGTGCCCAAGTCCCATTCCGGCACCCGCCTGGACTGCATCGTAACAGAGTTTTAGCTGCAGTTAAACAAAAAGCTGTTTATTGAAACGTTGCAATTTATTAAAGCGTTCCATATGTGTCACTTCTGTTTCGAAGCTCGATTAGAGTACCATCCGACTGCCCATCAACCGCATCGAGCAGAGCAGACGGTCGGTTGCCGCCCGCGAACGTACCCCCTTCACAACCTACCCAAAGGTCCTACAGAACTTCTCGACAAGCCTCTCCCCCATAGCAACAAAATACGGACGCCCACATCAGCAGACGCCCGTAAAGCAAAAAACGATTCCTCAATAAATGGCAAAAACGGCTTCGGCCAAACCCTTACTTTATCCCGTGGCCCATCTCGACGACCTTGGTCAACGATCCAAACACGCCTTCGTCGGCAACGAGCTTTGCCTCGGCACGCTGCAGCTGCACGGCAACGGCGGCAGGGGCGGTACCGCCCTCGGTCGTGCGCGCGGCGACAATCGACGGGATGTCGAGCGCCTCGGTAATGTCGTGCTCAAAGAGCGGGCTTGCCTCCTGGAACACCTCAAACGGCAGGTCCTCAAGATTGCAGCCACGCTTCTCACACATCAGGACCAAATGGCCCACCACGGCGTGTGCCTCGCGGAACGGCAGGCCACGCTTGGCCAGGTAATCGGCAACATCGGTAGCGGCAAGGTGCCCCACGCCGCACTCGCGCGCCATGGCATCCTCGTTGACAGTCCAGGTCGAAATCATACCGGCCATAACGGACAGGCACTGCATAAGCGTATGGGCGGTATCGAGCGCGCCCTCCTTGTCCTCCTGCAAGTCCTTGTTATAAGCAAGCGGCAGGCCCTTCATGGTCACGAGCAGCTGCACCAGGTTGCCATAGACTCGGCCGCTCTTGCCGCGGATAAGCTCGGCAAAGTCGGGATTCTTCTTCTGCGGCATGATGGACGAACCAGTGGAGTAAGAGTCGGAAAGCGTGATAAAGCCAAATTCGGAGCTCGACCACAGCACGATCTCCTCGGAAAGACGCGACAGGTGCATCGCCATGACGGAGCCGGCGTAATGCAGGTCGAGGAGGAAATCACGGTCGGAAACCGCATCGAGCGAGTTGGGAATCACGCCCGCAAAGCCAAGTTCGGCAGCCGTCATCTGACGATCGAGCGGATAGCTCGTGCCGGCAAGCGCGGCAGCGCCCAGCGGACAGTTGTCGGCGGCATCAAAGGCTGCCTTCAGGCGTGTAAAGTCGCGAGCGAACATCCAGGAATACGCCAGCAGATGATGCGACAGCAGCACGGGCTGAGCGTGCTGCATGTGCGTGTAGCCCGGCAGAATCACCTTGTCGTACTTCTTAGCCGCATCCACCAGCACATGGCGCAGCTCAAGATTGGCCCCCATGAGCTCCTTGGCCAGCGCCTTGACGCCCAGACGTGTGTCGGTCGCCACCTGGTCGTTGCGCGAACGTCCGGTATGCAAGCGCTTGCCAGCCTCGCCGATGCGACGCGTCAGCTCGCTCTCGATGGACATATGAATGTCCTCGTCGTTGATGTCGAAGGTGAAGTTGCCGGCATCGATATCCTGTTCGATTCCGGTCAGACCCTCGGCAATCGCTTGCTCGTCCTCGGCGCTGATAATGCCCTGGGCCGCCAGCATCTTGGCATGTGCCTTAGATCCGGCGATGTCCTGCTTATAGAGATGTTTGTCGACCGGCAACGACGCGCCAAACTCCTGCGTGACCTCGGCCACGCCTGCCTCAAAACGACCGCCCCAAAGAGCCATGGAACCGTCCCCTTTCTCCAAATACCAAAACAAGCGCCCAAAGCAATGCGCCATATCGCTAAAGCGATTTTTCAACCGCTAGTTTTACACATTCCCCACCGTGTGCGGAGCCATGTAGCTAATTTGCAAAGAAGTGACGCGCCATGCACTTGGCGCCCAACGTCTCCCTCCGGATGTTGCCCTGCGAACCATCGATCCAGGCCTTCAGGCTCATAGGGACGTCCTCGACCCTTGCGGCATCGAACTCGGGCGCGAGGGCAAGTAAAGCATGCGCGATAGTATTGAACATAATGGATACTCCTCATATATAGGCACAGAGCCGCCAAATTGATAGAAGGAGCCCCGCCGGACAACCCCGGCGGGGCTCGGACTCAGCCGCAGGCGCGGCGTCATATATGCGGGCGGAACGTAGGGGCCACCGATGTTAAGAAGTGTCAGCAAGCATAACGAAAGGTAGGGACCCCGTGCGCCCGTTTTGTATCACACGGATGGGCCGCGCGGATACCAAGGAAAGGAGGCGCTAGGCCTGGGCGGCAGCGGAGCTGGGACCCTGGACCTTTGCCCACGTCTTGAGCGACAGCGTATCGATCTCGATAAAGCCGGCGCTGGCCTTCTCGTCAAACGTGGTGTCGCGGTCGTAGGTAGCCAGACCGTAGTCGTAGAGGCTGAAGGGGCTCTTGCGGCCGACGACATGACAGTTGCCCTTAAAGAACTTCAGACGGACGGTACCGGTCACGAACTTCTGGGTGTCGGCCATAAAGGTGTCGAGCGCGTTCTTGAGCGGGCTGTACCACTGGCCGTTGTACACGGCAGTGGCCCAATCCTGCTCGAGCTTAATCTTGGTCTTGAGCAGGTCGCCCTCGACGCAGATATCCTCGAGTGCCTTGTGGGCGGTGATGAGCGTCAGGGCGCCGGGAACCTCATAGCACTCGCGGCTCTTAAGGCCCACCAGACGGTCTTCGACCAGGTCGAGACGGCCAAAGCCGTTGTCGCCCGAGATCTTGTTGAGTGCGATGATGATCTCGGAGAGCTTCATCTTCTTGCCGTCGACGGCGACGGGCTTGCCGGCCTCAAACTCAATCTCGGTATACGTCGGGGTGTCGGGCGTGTCCTCGGGATTCTTGGTCATAACCCAGGCGTCGTCGAGCGGCTCGTTCCAGGGATCCTCCAGGTGGCCGCACTCAATGGCACGACCCCACAGGTTGTCGTCGATGGAATAGGGGTTGTCGTTGGCACCCTCGGGAACCGGCACGTTGTGGGCGTGAGCATAGGCGACCTCGTCGGGACGGCACTTAAGATCCCACTCGCGAACCGGGGCGATAACCTTAAGCTCGGGGTCGAGGGCCTTGACGGCAGCCTCAAAACGAACCTGGTCGTTACCCTTGCCGGTGCAGCCGTGAGCGACGTAGGTCGCGCCAAACTCGTGAGCGACCTCGACAAGCTTCTTGGCGAGCAACGGGCGGGACAGGGCGGAGAGCAGCGGATATTTGTTCTCGTACATAGAGTTTGCGGCGATAGCCTTAGTCAGGAACTCATCGGAGAACTCGTCGCGCAGATCGAGCACCTGGCAATCCAGAACGCCCAGGTCGAGGGCCTTCTGCTTCTTGGCGTCCAGACCGGTCTCTTCCTGGCCCACGTTGCCGCAGACACAAACAACATCGAGATTCTTCTCGTCCTGGAGCCACTTGACACATACGGATGTATCAAGACCACCGGAATATGCGAGAACGACTTTTTCCTTGCTCATGGCTGTTTCCTTTCGCCCTTGGTAGCTAATTAGAACATCGGTCAGTTGCAAGTCATTTCGAGGTCAAAAACCGTGCAATATCAGGTTAAATAGCAAAAAGCAGCACAACATGCCCTAGAAACATGCAGCAATGTCGTGCTAAAACCCAACGACCTCAAAATGACTCTGTTGAGGCAATTCGCCCCATACGGACAGAGACGATTGTTATCGTCGTCGGGAAATTGCGCGCTGGCGTCGGATGGCATTGTCTGCAGTAGTGATGATCTTTACGAACTGCATCTGCCTCTCCTTTCACCTATCGCCGGGCGCAATTCTAATATCGCAAACGGTACCTTTTCCTCGGTAAGCGGTGCTTTTGCCGTCTCCGTTTTCGATGGTCGCTATATTACGCTAAAGTGCCTGCTGTACAAGCGACAAATTCAAATTTCTGAAAAGTTTTTTCATTAGTTTGTGAATTGCAGTGCAAGTACGCACCATTCCTGCGAAAATACGCTCGATTACATAGCAGAGGGTCATTACGCCCGAAACAATCTGGAAACGGAAAGGCGCATTTATGCAGACTTATGAATCGGACGCCAACATCGGCAACATTAAACTCATCGCCGTCGACATGGACAAGACGCTGCTCACCGACGAGCGCGTGTTGCCGCAGGGTCTTGATGAGCGTCTGGACAAGCTCGCCGACGCCGGCATCGTATTCTGCCCCGCCAGCGGACGTCCCGCTCCCAAGCTCGAGGAGATGTTCGAGGGCATTAAGAACCGCCTTGCTTTTTGTCCCGACAACGGAGCCTGCGTCATCTATCGCGGCAGCTATATCTATAAGAGCAACATCGATGTGGCGCTGTATCAGCAGGTGCTCGCTCGTGCCTCGGAGGACCCGCGCGCCGTTCCCGTCCTGTGCTGCTACGACGAGTTCTATGTGCTCGCCCGCGACCATCAATACCACGACGAGATCAGCGTCTACTACAACACGATCAACTACGTCGACACCTTTGAGGGCATTGATATCGAGTCCAATAAGATCTCGATCTTTTTCCCTGCCTACGATGCCGAGCCCGCGTTCCGCGAGACCTATAACCCCGCGTTCTCGGATCAGCTCTATGTCACCAATGCCGGGCGCGAGTGGATCGACTTTATGAACCTGGGTGTCGACAAGGGCGCCGGCGTCGCGCATCTGTGCGAGCAGTTGGGCATTGATATCGCCGATGCCGCCGCCGTGGGCGATACGTACAACGACATCCCCATGCTGGAGCGCGTCGGACACAGCTTTATCGTGGACAATGCCGAGGAGCACATGAACGCGCATGCCAAGTGGCGTATTCCGAGCAACAACGACGGGGGCGTACTGACGCTCATCGACGCCATCTTGGCGGCTCGTTAAACTCGCCGCCATGCCCGGGGCCGGCCGTTTGATTTTTGCTCGGTCAGGTCCTGGGCTCGCTCGAAGGCCACATTAAGTGGCCTTCGGCTCGTGCGGAATCTACAAAAATCAAACGGCCGGCCCCGGGCATGGCTACATATTCGTTCATGCCGCCTAGGTGGCGTCTTGGCGCCTAGATACTTTGGCTGAATTTAATTGGATGAAGGGAGCTCCTTGTTGATGAGGGGCTCCCTTCTGTTTTGGTTACTTTGGGGTTGTGAGGGCGTCTTTATTTGGCGTCGGCCCAGGTTACTCCGGTTGAGGCTTCGGCGATCAACGGTACGCGGAGGTCTACTACGTGTTCCATGGCGTCGCGGACCATGGTGGTTAGGCGCTCGACTTCGTTGACGGGGCACTCAAAGTCCAGTTCGTCGTGTACCTGCAGGATCATGTGGGCGGCAAAGCCCTCTTCTTCCAGGCGGCGGCTTACGCGGGCCATGGCGATCTTGATGATGTCGGCTGCGGTGCCCTGCATGGGATGGTTCATGGCCGTGCGCTCACCAAAGCCGCGGAGCTGTGGGTTTTTGGCCTTGAGCTCGGGAATATGGCGTCTGCGGCCATACATGGTCTCGGCATAGCCCGTCTGCTTGGCACGTGCCACCACGTTGTCGAGGAACTTGCGCACGCCCGGGTAGGCCTCGTAGTAGCGATCGATCATGTCGCGCGCCTCGGCCATCGAGATGTGCAGCGACTGCGACAGGCCATAGGCCTGCTGGCCGTACACAATGCCAAAGTTCACGGCCTTGGCGCGGCTGCGCAGGTCGGGTGTCACCTCGGACACCGGCACGCCAAACACGCGCGCGGCCGTCTCGGCGTGGAAGTCCTCGCCCTCGTTAAAGGCGCGCACCAGGTGCTCGTCACCCGAGAGATGCGCGAGTAGACGTAGCTCGATCTGCGAGTAGTCCACCGCCAAAAAGACGCTGCCCTCGCCCGCCGAGAACGCCGTCTTGACGGTACGACCCAGCTCAGAGCGCGTCGGAATGTTCTGCAGGTTCGGGTCGCTCGAGGACAGACGTCCCGTTGCGGTAATGGTCTGGTTGTACGTGGTGTGTACGCGACCGTCACCACGGCGCAGCGGGCCCAGCGTGTCCAGATAGGTCGACTTAATCTTGGACTTCTCGCGCCAGTCCAAAATCAGGCGCACGATCTCGTGGTCGCGGGCAAGGTCGCTCAACACCTTGGCGTTGGTCGAATAGTAGCCGCGCTTGGTCTTTTTGAGGCCCTTGGTCGGAAGCCCCATAACATCAAACAGCACGTGCGAGAGTTGCATGGGGCTGCCGATGTTAAAGGTCTCGTCGCCAGCCAGGTCGCGAATGCTGCGCTCAACCTCGGAAATCTGGGTCGCCAGGCCCTCGGACAGACTGTGCAGGCGGTCGGGGTCCACGAGCATGCCCGCGCGCTCCATCTTGGCAAGCACCGGCACGAGCGGCATCTCGATGCCATCGAACACGTTGGCGGCATTCTCACGGGCCATGAACTCGCGCAACTGCGCCACGAGCGCCAGCGTCAGGGCCGCAGTACGGGCGGCAGGCGCCGGAGCGTCCTCGCCGGCACCCTCCGCGCCGCGCGCCGCAGGCAGCGCCATCTGCAGATACGTATCGGCAAGATATGCCTCATCGAACTCGGAGCGATCGGAATCCAGCAGATAGGCAGCGACCACGGTATCGAAGATACGCGTGGAATCAGCGGACAGCGGGTCCATGAGCTCGGGCTCAGAAGAGTCAACGGGCGAAAGCTCATGCAACAGCGTCTTCATATCCGGGCTCGCCACACGGCCCTCCATAAACAGACGCGCGAGCACGCCGGCAATCACGCCGTGGGCGAAGTTGAAGCCCTCAACCTCAGCCGCCGCACCGCCGTCGCCCTCCTCGAGCGCAAACAGGCCCTTGGACGTCGCCAACCACAGCGTGCGCGTCAGCCCAAAGAGCGCGCCCTCTTCCTTGTCATCGTCCACCACGGCGGCGACCCACTCGCCGGCATCAATCGCGCGGGAGACCTCAGCCGCAACGGCACCAAGCGCGTCAGCATCGCCGGCGGCTGCGCGCAAAACGGCGGGAGTCTCAAACGTGCTGGCAGCAGCCCCGCCCTCGCCGCCAATTAGCGCCAAGAAACGGTTCTGCATGGCGGTGATACCAAGCATACCCAGCGCCGCGGAAACCTCATCGGCAGAAAACGCCGGGAAGGACGTCGTCGCAAAATCGAGCTCAACGGGCGCATCGGTACGGATGGTTGCGACCTTGCGGCTCAGCAGCGCATCATCGATGTGCGCGCGCAGGTTTTCTCCCATCTTGCCCTTGACCTCGTCGGCGTGTGCGATGACCTCGTCCAGGCTACCGTACTGCGCAATGAGCGCGCTCGCCTTTTTGGGGCCGATGCCCGGCACGCCGGGGATGTTGTCGGACGTGTCGCCCTTCAGACCATAAAAATCGGGCACGAGCGCCGGCGTGATGCCGTGATACAGATCGTCCACGCTCTCGGGCGTCATGATCGCCACGTCGGACAGGCCCTTGCGGGTCGAGACCACGTTGACGTGCTCGGTCACGAGCTGATACATATCGCGATCACCGGTCACCAGCAGCATGTCACAGCCGGCCTGCTCGCCCAGGCGCGCCATAGTGCCCAGGATGTCATCGCCTTCCCAGCCCTCGGACTGCAAAATTGGCACGTTGAGCGCGGCGAGCAGATCCTTAATCATGGGAAACTGTGCGTGCAGGTCGGGGTCCATGGGCGGGCGCTGAGCCTTGTACTGCGGCAGCATCTCCATGCGCACGCGCGGCTTGCCCTTGTCAAACGCCACGACAACGCCGTCGGGATTAAAGGCGTCAATCATCTTGAGGAACATATTCAAAAAGCCAAAGATCGCGTTGGTGGGACGACCGTCCGGCGCGTTCATGGTGGGCGGCACGGCGTGGAAGGCGCGGTGCATGAGCGAGTTGCCGTCGATGACGGCAAAGGTACGGCGCTTGTCAGACATATTGAATACCTCGCTTTGGGCTGGGCACGGTTTGCTCACACCAGTTTACACGCTCCCCGCCCCACGGCCACCGCACATCAGGCTTCCCTGCCGCCGCGGGCCCGCGCGTGATACGATGGCTCACGGTACATCAACCAGCACGATCGATCCGAAAGGAGCCTGCGTCATGGAGCGTCCCTGCGCATGGAAAAAGTACACGCCACAGCAGATCGAGGAGCTCGAGGAGCTTTGCCGCGGCTATAAGCAGTTTTTGAGTGAGAACAAGACCGAGCGCCTGTGCGTCAAGACCGGTATCAAGATGGCCGAGGAGGCGGGCTACGTCAATCTGGAGACCGTGATCGCCGAGGGCCGCGCGCTCAAGGCCGGCGACAAGGTGTACGCCGCCAATCACGGCAAGGACCTCATGCTCGTCAACCTGGGCACCGCCCCGCTCGAGCAGGGCTTTAACATCCTGGGCGCCCACGTGGACTCGCCGCGCCTGGACCTCAAGCAGAACCCCGCCTTCGAGGCTGGCGACATGGCTTATCTCGACACGCACTACTATGGCGGCGTCAAGAGCTACCACTGGGTCGCTTCCCCGCTCGCACTCGTGGGCGTCATCTGCAAAAAGGACGGCACCACCGTCGACATCAACATCGGTGACAAGGCCGACGACCCGGTCTTTACCATCTCCGACCTGCTGATCCACCTCTCGAGCGAGCAGATGGCCAAGCCCGCCAAGGACGCCGTCGACGCCGAGATCCTCGACGTGATCGTGGGCGGCCGCCCCGTCAAGTTTGACGAGGACGACAAGGACGCTCCCAAGGAGCCCGTCAAGCAGATGTTCCTGGACATCCTCAAGGAGCAGTATGACGTCGAGGAGGAGGACTTCCTCTCCGCCGAGATCGAGGTCGTGCCCGCCGGTCCCGCCCGCGACATGGGCCTCGACCGCTCCATGATTTTGGGCTATGGCCACGACGACCGTGTCTGCGCCTATCCGTCCATGCTCGCCCAGATCGACGTCGCCAACGTGGAGCGCACGAGCATCACACTCATCGTCGACAAGGAGGAGATTGGCTCCGTAGGCGCCACCGGCATGACGAGCCGCTTCTTCGAGAACACCGTCGCCGAGATCATGACGCTCGCCGGCGAGGACAGCCCGCTGGCCCTGCGCCGCGCACTCGCCCACAGCCGCATGCTCTCCTCTGACGTGTCCGCCGGCTTCGACCCGGGCTACGCCGGCAAGTTCGAAACCAAGAACGCAGCCTTTATGGGTCGCGGCCTGTGCTTTAACAAGTACACGGGCAGCCGCGGCAAGGGCGGCTCTAACGACGCCGACGCCGAGTATGTGGCCTTCATCCGCGACATCATGGACGAGGCAGGCGTTGACTTCCAGACCTGCGAGCTCGGCCGCGTCAACGCAGGTGGCGGCGGCACCATCGCATACATCATGGCCAAGTACGGCATGAACGTCATCGACTCCGGCGTTGCCGTCCTGTCCATGCACGCCCTGTGGGAGGTCGCTAACAAGGCCGATATCTACGAGGCCTATCGCGGCTACAAGGCCTTCATCGAGCGCGCCTAACCGACCCTTCATCAGTTGCGGTGAAATACGGACTAAACTGGCCCATAAACGGCAAAACAGACCGTATTCCACCGCAACTTCCTTTTTGGCAGAGGAGAGTCCATGCTGCAGGTCATCATTTCGCCCGCCAAGCAGATGCGCGCGGCCCAAGATGCTTTTGAAGTCCTGGGCATTCCACCTTTTGCGCACGAGACGGCTCGCCTCCACCGCACACTGCTAGATATCGAACGAAATGAAGGCAGCGACAGCCTGCAGGCGCTATGGAACGTGAGTGACAAACTGCTGGGGCCTTGCCTCAACACCCTGCATGAGTTCGGGCCCATCCTGAAAAACGGCGATCTCGACAATCCCGCACTCGCCTGTCACCTCTCCCCTGCCGTCATGTCCTACCACGGCATTCAATACCAGAGCATGGCGCCCGAGGTGATGGATTCCGCGCAGCTCGCATGGCTGCAAAGCCACCTGTGGATCCTCTCCGGCCTCTACGGGTGCGTTCGCCCCTTTCATGCCGTCGAACCATATCGGCTGGAAATGGGCGCGAAGCTCGCCGTTGACGATGCCCGAGACCTCTATGCGTTTTGGAGTGACAAGCTCGCGCGGGCTATCGCCCCGGCAGGCTCAAACACCACGATCGTCAACCTCGCCAGCGTAGAGTACGCCAAAGCCGTTCTGCCCCATCTCGCGGGCGACGCCACGGTCGTCACGTGCCTCTTTGGCGAAGGCATCCGCAACGACAAGCCCATCCAGCGCTCGACCGCCAGCAAAAAGGCACGTGGTTCCATGGTGCGCTGGATGGCAGAAAACAAGCTCGAGGATGTAAGCGGGCTCACCGCGTTTGACGTTGGTTATCGTCACTTTCCCGAGCTTTCAAATAAGAACACTTTGGTCTTCCTGAACGAACAGACCTTGTAGGACCACCGCTACTTTTGAATGTGCTGCCTAGGCACGGCGTCTATTCCGCCAAGCCGTCGGCTTTGGCAACTTCGTTTGTCGAGCCATCTTGGTAGGTAATCTTAACGTGCTCTACCTCGGACACCGCAACACCCGATGGGGGCTCCAAGCGCCATTCCGTCAGCGCGATATCCATAGTCGTAGGCACGTCGCCCTGATTCTTGAGCTTCACCGTCAGCGTTTTGAGCGCCGCATCATACGTCACGCGTTCGATTTCCTCACCAGGAATAGACCCACCGCTCAGCTGCAGCTGCACAAACTCGTCGCACGGATACCAATAGTCGCCGGGTGCGGCAACCGTGTTGCCACCAGAAACTTTCATGGTCATAATCGGCAGGCCCTCGTCGGCTTCAAACTCCCAGGCGGCGCCGCCACGACCGCCAAACGTCCAGATACAAAAGGCAATCACCAGCACGGCAAGCACCGCAAAACCAATCGCGACAAGGCCATGGTGCGCACGGCTTTCCTCGGCCGATACATCCCATTGCGTCTCTCGATATAGATGCTTGTCTTCCATGTTCGCCTCCCCACAGGCACGCTCGTTGGCCCAATCGTACCCATTCAGGCTATACTTGAGCCCATGACATAACGGGGAGCTTGCAGGACAAGACGGCAGGCTGAGACTGGGCGCGCCCGCCCTGACCCGCAAACCTGATATGGGTAATGCCAACGAAGGGAGCCGTGCCAATGAGCACACAGACCGAGCCCAAGCTCGTCACGCAAATCGACTTCGCCCGCGCCGGGCAGATCACGCCGCAGATGAAGGAAGTCGCCGAGCGCGAGCATCGCGACCCCGAGTACATCCGCGAGCGCGTGGCCGACGGCCGCATCGCCATTCCCGCCAACATCGTGCACATCAAAAAGGGCATGCGCGCCTTTGGTGTCGGCGAGGGCCTGTCCACCAAGGTCAACGTCAACCTGGGCATCTCGGGCGATAAGGCCGATGCCGCCGAGGAATGGAAGAAGGTCAAGATCGCCGAGGACTTTGGCGCCGACGCCATCATGGACCTTTCCAACTCGGGCAAGACGCGCCAGTTCCGCCAGCAGCTCATCGACGAGACGCCGCTCATGGTGGGCACCGTCCCCATGTACGACGCCATCGGCTACATGGAAAAGCCGCTGGTCAAGCTGACCAAGGACGACCTGTTCGAGGTCGTGCGCGCGCACGCCGAGGATGGCGTGGACTTTATGACCATCCACTGCGGCATCAACAAGTCGGTCACCAAGACCTTTAAGGAGACCGGCCGCCTGATGAACATCGTCAGTCGCGGCGGCTCGCTGCTGTTTGGCTGGATGGAGGTCACCGGCAACGAAAACCCCTTCTACGAGTACTTTGACGAGCTGCTCGAGATCTGCCACGAGTACGACGTGACGATTTCGCTCGGCGACTCCTGCCGCCCGGGCTGCCTCTACGACTCCAACGACGCCACCGAGACCGCAGAGATGATCGAGCTGGGCAAGCTGTGCAAGCGCGCTTGGGCCGCCGGCGTCCAGGTCATGGTCGAGGGCCCGGGTCACATGGCGCTCGACGAGATCGCCGCCAACATGAAACTGCAGAAGCGCCTGTGCCACAACGCCCCGTTCTATGTGCTCGGGCCGCTGGTGACCGATATCGGCGTGGGTTACGACCACATCACCGCTGCCATCGGCGGCGCCATCTCCGCCAGCTCCGGTGCCGACTTCCTGTGCTACGTGACACCGGCCGAGCACCTATGCCTGCCCAACGCCCAGGACGTGCTCGATGGCCTCATGGCCACTAAGATTGCCGCGCACGCCGCCGATATCGCCAAGAAGGTGCCGCACGCCCGCGACATGGACGACAAGATGGGCCAGGCACGCCGCAAGCTCGACTGGGATGCCATGTGGAAGTGTGCTCTCGACCCGGTCACCGGCAAGAAACGCTACGAAGAATCCCCCGCCGCCACCGAGGGCACCTGCACCATGTGCGGCAAGATGTGCGCCGTCCGCACCGTCAACAAGGTGTTCGAAGGCACGACGATCGACCTCGGCATGGAGGACTAACTCGTCACCGGAGCCACAATCGGTAACATGGTGTTCGTCAATTGTTGACGTGTGAACATTTGCTTACATTTGCGTAAAGATTGCATCGCCCGCCCGGGTTCGACATAGAGTCGGCCCGGGCATCTTTATAATGCTGGCTTAAAGACCCATTTGATTCCGACCGAACAAGGGAGCAAACATGGATCGCAGTAAGGTACCTGCCGTCCTGTCCATCGCAGGATCCGATTCCAGCGGTGGCGCCGGCATTCAGGCCGACATCAAGACCATCACGGCGCACCGCCTGTATGCCGAGACGGCCATCACCGCCATCACCGCACAAAACACGCTCGGTGTCACCGCCGTGCAGAATATCTCCCCTGATATCGTCGCTGCGCAGATCGACGCCGTATTTGACGATATCCGCCCCAGCGCCGTCAAGATCGGCATGGTTTCCTCTGCCGAGATTATCGAGGTTATCGCCGACCGCCTGAGCGCCTGGAACGCGACAAACGTGGTCGTCGACCCCGTCATGGTAGCCACCTCGGGCGCACGGCTGATTGCCGAAGATGCCGCCGAGGCGCTCACCCGCCGCCTGTTCCCACTAGCAACCGTCATCACGCCCAATATTCCCGAGGCCATGGCCCTGCTTGACTACGAGGTCGACTCCGAGCGCACACAGCAAAATGCTGCCATGCTCCTCACCCGCCGCTTTGGTTGCGCATCCCTCGTTAAGGGTGGGCATCTTGTCAACGAGGCCAACGATGTATTGGCCGAACCCGCGCCACTCGATGACGAGGGCAACCATCTGGGCGATCCACTCACCACGTGGTTCCGCCACAAGCGCATCGAGACCGGCAACACGCATGGCACTGGCTGCACGCTTTCGTCCGCCATCGCCTGCGCGCTGGCCCAGGGCATGGAACTTGCCGACGCCATCAACGCCGGCAAGGCCTACCTAACCGGCGCTCTCGCCGCCGGCTTTGACATGGGCAAAGGCTCCGGCCCCGTCAACCACATGTGGCAGTATTAAGATTCGCAGCCCAAAGCCACCACAAAGGGGACAGGCACCTTTGCGGTGGCTACCACAAACGTCTCGATCTGTAACAGTAACTCGGCAAAATCGACCCTAGATGTTACAGATCGAGACAAACGACCGATATCGACCTAAATAATCTCAATCTGTAACATCTAGCCCGTTTTCGGCCTTACAACTGTTACGGATCAAGACAAACAAACGAATCAAGCCACCGCAAAGGGCCCCTTTGTAGCGGCTTAGGGTCGCGCTACTCACCGAGCATCTCTTGGAGCTTGGCTGCCACGGCGTGCCCCAGGCTCTCATGGCTTTCGGGCATCATATGCAGGTAGTCGATATCACCCGGCTCGGCAAACTCGGCGGCATTCAAAAAGTCGCAGCCAAACTGCTCGGCCACGTGCGCATAGTACTCGTCAAAATGCTCAGATGCCTCAACGGAATGCTCGTCAAAGTCGGTCATATACACATCAGCGATCTGCGGCTTGATCTTGATAGGAGCCATCAGCAGAATGCGCGGACAAGGCGCGGCATCGGTCCACGGAAACGCATGGACGGCGCGAATCAGCGCCATGGCGCCACGGGCGATATCGGAAGCCGTCACGTTAAAGACCGTCTTGCAGTCGTTGGTGCCCAGCATGATCACAATGGCATCCAGCGGCTTATGGGCCTCGAGCAGCATCGGAAGCGCGCGAATACCGTTGAGGTTAGTGTCCAGATGGCACATATCGTCGCGCACCGTCGTGCGGCCGTTGAGCCCCTCCTCAATCACATGCCAGCCATCGCCCAGGTCACGCTGCGCCACGCCGCACCAGCGCACATCCTGCGCATAGCGCACCGCGGTGCCATCGCGCATACCAGCCGGATCATAGCCATAGGTATTGCTGTCACCAAAGCACAGAACGTTTTTCATCGTAAGCTCCCCACTCAATAAAAAGCCGACGGGAGCAGCCCTCCCGCCGGCTCGACCTATCTGTCGGCACGTACCGATTACAGATACTTGCGCCAATCGTCATCGTCCTCATCGTCCTCGGCAGCGGCCTGAGCCTGTTCGGCGGCACGGGCGGCCGCGGCGCGGGCGGCAACCTGAGCATAGGACTCCTCGTTACGCTCAGGGAAGCTTGCCAACACGTGCTCAAACTTGGCGAAGTCATCATCCCAGCGCGTAGAAGGCACGGCAAAGAACACCTGCTTGACCTTAAAATCGCCCGACGCGAGCTCCTTACGGAAGAGCTCGGCTACGACCTCGGCATCAAAGCCGTTATTATCGCAGCCCCAAGCACCCAGCACGAGCTTCTCGCGACCCAGCTCGTCGCAAATGGCGAGCACAAAGCGGATGCGATCGCGCAGGGCATCCAACAGGGCGTCGTCGCTCACGCGGTACTCCTGGCGGGCACGCTTGACGTTGGGTGCGGCGGCAACGATCACATCGGCGTAAGCGTGCACGTGGTTGCGGTCGAAGCGCACGGCGGGCACCACCAGCGCACGATTGCGGTAAAGCTCGCAGTTGATGTTGCGGCGACGGTTCTCGCCGTACCACTTACGCTGCTTGTCGAGCACGTTGTACAGGTACGAATCGGCGCAGAGCGTCGCCTCCTGGCCCAGGTAGCCCTGGATATAGCCGCCACCCGGATTGGTAAACGAGGCAAAGGCGAGCACAGCCATATCGCAGAACTGCGCATAGCCGCGGCCGTTATCGAGGATTGCCTGCGTGGCGGAGGCATCAAGCACAGTGACCTCGGGCAGGACCGGAGCAGCCTCCTCCGCGGGCGCGGACTCAACCTCGTCGGCCGACCCGGTGGACTCGAGCGCCACCTCAGGCTCGACCGCAGTCTCCACCTCAGCGGCCTCAGCCTCGGCAGCCTCAGCAGCCTCGACGTCCTCGGCAGCCTGCTCCTCAGCAGCCGCTGCCTTCTGGGCCTTGGCCTTCATCGCCGCGACAAAACCGGCAGGCATACCATCGAACTCGCGCACGCCGGCGAGCGAACGCTCGATATCCTTGGCGCAGGCCTCGGACACAGCCGCCACATGGCGCTCGGCGGCCTTGGCACGCGCCTCACGCTTGGGATTGGGCTGACCCGCTCGGTTAGGCCTGCGGTTACGGTTCCTGTTGTCGACATCTGCCATACGTGGCCACCTTTCCTGTCGCTGCCGCTATCGGCTTTTTCCCATCCATCATACCCCGCCACGCACAAAAAAGACGGCCCCGAAGGACCGCCTTTCGCATCGTTTTACCGTGTCCGGCAGGAAGCGTCGCAATGCCGCGCTTTAATCGCGACGGCCGAGGATGTTCAGGATGCGCAGGAACACATTGATGATGTCCACGAACAGGTTGGATGCCATGAGCACGGCGTTGGGCAGCGTAGGCGGCACCGTCGTGGCAACATAGGTGTCGTAGCCAATAAACCCGGCGAACACCACGATCACGATCAGGTCGGTGATGGTCTGCGAGACGCCCATGAACATCAGCACGATCTCAACCAGAATCGTGGCGAGCAGAATGCCAAAACCGATGCCATATACGCGCTGGAAAAACTTGGGGAACGTCACGCCCAAGGCGCCAAAGACAAAGGTGATGGCGGCCGTGGCGATAAAGGCAGTGTTGATGGTGGGCAGGTCGTAGTTGGCAAGGCCAAACGACGCGGTCAGGCCAAAGGTACTAGCAAAGATTACGTAGCCCACAAGGGACAGGCCCACGGACTGCTTGCCCGCAGCAGCCGACATCATGACCATGCCGACGATGGTCAAAATAAACGAGCCAAAGACCAGAGGCAAGGCGGCGCCGCTCATCATCATGCGCGCAAACGACATGGTGCTCGTAAAGTAGGCGCCGGCGCCCATGGCGCAAAAGCCCAAGAAGATCAGGGCAGACATGGCGAGATTGTACGCGCGCGGCGACATCTCCTTGGCGCGGCTTGCGCCGCTCTCGACGGGGCCGTTCTGATAGCCCTGGATATCGTTCATACTTCGTCCTTTCAAAAAGCGCCACGACAGCGCCGTAGGTGACAAGATTCCTGCCATTGTACCCGAATGCCGCGCGTCCTTACCTACGGCGCTCGCCCTCAAGCGTGCGGTCAAAGGCCCAGACCCACCAACGCATCACGTGCGCCTGCGAGCCGTCCACCCGCTCGCGCGTCTGGTCCTCCAGATACAACTCGGTCGCGTGCCCGCCAAAACGCACCTTATATGTTGCCGTACGGATGCCGTGGACCATCAGGCCAAACCCGGTGGTCGAGATAATTTCGTCGATCGTAAAACAACGGCCGTCGACCCAGCAGACGGTGACCGGCACGACCTGTCCGCCCGCGAGGAAGCGAGCCACGACGTCCACATACTGCTTGTGCACGCGCCGAGTTTTGCCGTCTGTCTGTCGATATTCCATGCCCTCTATTATCGAACGCATGTTTGTATGTTGTAAAGCGAACAGACTGTGGTTTTGGGGTGTTGGGGCGCGCACACGTGTCCTCATGGCGTGTTAGCAAAAAGAATACCCGCGGTCAACAGGGCTAATATTCAATTTTAGTGCCAAAAAATTCACTTCTCCCATCAGAACTCGGTAAAGAAACCCACAGGAGGTGATACGATTTATCATGTTTTTGTAACGTGTCTGCAAACTTCGAGAAAGCCCATATATGGACGTAACGTTCTCAACCTTCCTCGGCCAAATTGTGTCGAACCCAGTCCTTGCCGTCACCGTGATTCTCGCGCTCGGCGCCATCTTCGTCAACGGATGGACCGACGCGCCCAACGCCATCGCGACCTGCGTCACTACGCGTTGCATGCCCGCCCGCGCCGCCATTCTCATGAGTGCCGCATTCAACTTCTTGGGCGTGCTCATCATGACGCACTTTAACGCGAGCGTCGCCAACACCATCTCACATATCGTCGACTTTGGCGGAAACAGCACCATGGCGCTTGCGTGCCTCTGCGCGGCTCTGTTCTCCATTGTCGTCTACGGTGCCACGGCATCGCGTTTTGGCATCCCCACCTCGCAAAGCCACAGCCTTATCGCCGGCCTGACCGGTGCCGCTATCGCCCTCGGCGGCGCGAACAGCGTCAACGTCCACGAGTGGATGAAGGTCATCTACGGCCTGGCGCTCTCCATCGGCCTGGGCTTTGTCATGGGCTGGATCCTGTGCAAACTCGTCTCGATTCTGTTTGCCGCCGCCAATAGGCGACGTGCAAACGTCTTCTTTAAATACGCTCAGATCGCGAGTGCCGCGGCCATGAGCTTTATGCACGGCGCGCAGGATGGACAGAAGTTCATCGGCGTGCTCTTTTTAGGTGTCGCCTTCGCCAACGGCCAGACTGGCGTCGGCGACGCCGGCATCCCCATCTGGATCATGCTGCTGTGCTCGGCCACCATGGGCATCGGCACCAGCGTGGGCGGCGAGCGCATCATCAAGTCCGTCGGCCAGAGCATGGTCAAGCTCGAGAAGTATCAGGGCTTCTCCGCCGACCTCGCGGGCGCCGCGAATCTGCTACTTGCCACCCTTACCGGTATCCCCGTGTCCTCCACCCACATCAAGACCTGCGCCATCATGGGCGTCGGTGCCGTCAAGCGCCTTTCGGCCATCAACTTCGGCGTGGTCAAGGACATGATGTTCACCTGGTTCTTCACCTTCCCCGCCTGCGGACTCATCAGCTTTGTCATGGCCAAGCTGTTCATGATGTTCATCTAGTCAAACCGAGCGTCCATCCGGACCGTAATACTTCGCCCACCCGTCTTCGCCTCGAAAGGACCCACTCATGGCAAAGAAACCCGATTCGTTCTACTTTGACAACTACGTCGCCTGCGCCGACCTTGCCGTCCAGGCCGCCGAGCTGCTTACCAAGATTTTCGAGAACTTCGATCCTGCAAAGATTCACGATATGCTCGACAAGATGCACGCGATCGAGCATGCGGCCGACAAGAAGCACCATGAGCTTGAGGACGCCCTGCTCACGGCCTTTATCACCCCGCTTGAGCGCGAGGACCTGGACCTGATGAGCTGCTCGCTCGACACCGTGCTCGACCGTATCGAGGGCGTCGTGCAGCGCGTCTACTTCACCAACATCCAGAGCATCCATCCCGACGCCATCGTCATCGCCCACAAGGTAACCGATGCCTGCCGCGCCATGAAGGACCTTATGGTCGAGCTTCCCAACTACCGCAAGTCCAAAACGCTGCGCGAGCTCGTCATCCAGATCAACACCATCGAGTCCGAGGCCGACGAGCTCTACATCAACGCCATGCGCAACCTGCACGTTAACGGCAAGGACCCGCTCGAGGTCATCGCTTGGCGTGACGTGTACGCCTTCCTGGAGTACTGCGCCGACTGCTGCGAGAATGTGGCCGATGTCGTGGATTCGATCGTCATGAAGAACAGTTAATTGGGGGTACATGTCCCACCGGTCGCGGGCCCGGCCACTAATAACCTTTTTCACTCCGGCTGCAAGCAGAGTCGTTCAAAAGGTTATTAGTGGCCGGGCCCGCTCCCTTATGCACCACCATTGGGAACTTTGGCTGATAGATTTAGCGCGATGGGGGTTTGGCTGAAGGGACCTATGGTACCCGTTCGGACACTTTGGCCCTTGATGAGCGTTTGGCTGATTGCTGCTTTGGGTATTGTTTGGGTTACTTTGGGTTTGTTTGATTTTTAATTGTTGGAGGGCTTGTATGTCTTATTTGGATCTGGCTCGGTCTCGGTATTCTTGTCGCGAGTTTGAGAATCGTTCTGTTGAGCAAGCTGTGGTGGATGCCATTGTTGAGGCTGGACGTATTGCTCCTTCTGCTTGTAATAATCATCCAGCCCGTGTGATGGTGCTGGATACGCCTGAGCTGCTGGAGAAGGCTGCTGCTTGTCAGCCTCGGTTTGCTCGTGATGGGTCTATCTTTGGGGCTCCGCTTGTCTTCCTTATTTGCAGCGTTACCGATGATGCTTGGGTGCGCCCGTATGACCAGATGAATTCCAGTGAAATCGATACGTCCATCGTGTGCGACCAGATGATGATGGAGGCCACCGAGCAGGGCCTGGGAACGTGCTGGGTATGCCATTTTAAGCCTGAGGTGGCACAGGAGCAGTTCAACCTGCCCAAGGGCGTCTATCCCTATCACATGCTCGTCTGTGGCTATCCTGCCGACCACATCGCCGATCCCGAGCATCGCGAGGCCCGCACCATTCCCCTCTCCAACTTCCTCCTCAAGTAGTTTTTGGCACATGCCCTAAAACCTACCTTTTACCGCTCACCCATTTGCCGAGTTCTGCGCCACTATGTGCAGGGCTCGGTTTTTTATGTTGCGCGCCCCTGCACAGTCATAAAAAAGGACCCGCAAGGTGCGGGTCCTTTCTAGGCACTAAATTGTAGGACGAATGTTAGTCCAAGTCGTCGGCGGCAAAGTTGTCGATCGGGGCGAAAGGATCGGCCACGGGGACAACCGGGTCAGCGACGGGCAGCGGCTCGGCGGGAACAGTCACTGCAGGAGAAGCGGCAGAACCGACCGGCGTGGAGGCCATGAGGTCGGCCGGGAAGGAGTTCTGGGCATCGTCCATGAAGTGCTGGATGAGCTTGAGATACTCTGCCTTGAACTCCTCACGGGAAGCCTTGAGACGATCGATCTCCTCGAGCTCGGCCTGCTTCTCGGTCAGAGCCTGGCGGATAACCTCGCGGGCCTTGGCGTCAGCCTCGTTGCGGATACGCTCAGCGTTCTCGTTGGCATCGTTAACGATGGTCTCAGCGGTCTGCTGGGCAGCGATCAGGGCAGCAGAAATCTGGCGCTCCTGAGCGGAGAAGTCAGGGGCGGGAGCAGCCACGGGGGCGGCAGGAACGGCCTGGGCGGTGGCATCCTGAGCCTGGGCAAGCTGAGCCTGCGCATCGGCAAGCTGCTGCTCGGTAGCAGTCAGACGACCCTTAAGGTCGACGATCTTAGCGAGCATAGCGTCAACCTCGGAGGACAGCGTCTCCAAGAAGACGTCGACCTCAGCAGGATCGTAGCCACGCTTGGCCTCAGAGAAAGTCTGAGCCTGGATGTCTGCAGGGGTAATAGCCATAACAAGTCTCCTTTTTCATCGCCTCGGCGCTACGCGCCCGACGTAAGTTACTAAGTCAGTTCTACACGAGTATACCTATAAGAAGCTGCAGAACCAGCCTCTGCACCAACTGCAACGCAATAATCGCAACGACCGGCGAAAAATCGATACCGCCCATCGGCGGGATGAAACGACGGAACAGGTTGAGCCACGGACCGCACACGCTATCAAGCACCGCGGCAATATCCTGAAGCAAACCACCCTGCTTCATGGGAATCCACGTCATAAAGCAGTAGACGACAATGAGCGTGGAATAGAAGTTGAACAGCGTGTTGACCAGCTGGACGATAGTGTAGATGTTGATGGGAATCTCCTCGTCTTGTCTTTACTTAAGGTAGCCGTCCGCACGAAGCTTCTTGAGATCGGAATCTTTGACCTCGCAACCGGCGGGCAGCACCATGAACACGCGGTCGCCTACCTCCTTGACCGTGGCGCCCAGACCGCAGGCAAAGCCGTAAGAGAAGTCCAAGACGCGCTTGGCAACTTCGGTGCGTACGCCCACAAAAATCAGTGCGACAGGCTGCTTGGTGCGAACGCGGCGCACCACAGTCTCCACGTCGTCATAGCTCTCGGGGCGCAGGACATAGGCCGGCAGCTGCGGCGTGGCGTTGATGATATTGCTCGCATAGGCCGAGGCATCGCTCGGTGCAGGCGCGGGTGCAGCGGCGGCACGGGCGCGGGTGTTCTCGGCGTAGCTCGACGGCGTGTCATAGGCACCAGGACGATAACCGCTCGCAACACTGTCCTGCGAGCGCGAAGGCGGGTTATACGTCGTGGCATGGCGGGAGTCATCGCCGACCAGCTGACCGGAGCGCGTATACACGGCAACCGACTCAGCTTCACCGCGGCGCGTCTGACCAAGCAGGCCGTTGCTCGGCTCGTCTTGGGTGTAGAAGCCCTCGCCCGAAGCACCGCTGTAGCCGTTGCCCTGATAACTATCGTCATAGCCGTCATCGTAGCCGTAGTCGTCGTCCTGGCCATAACCCTGGTCGTAACCCTGCTGGCCGCCCAGGTGCATCTTATTTTTAATCTCGTCAAGGAAGCCCATGGTTGTGTCCTCTCGCGGTTTAGTGCAGGCGCCCCGATAATCAGTGCGCACTTCAGAGCCTTATTTTACTGCAAACTCCGGGCTAAATACTACCCTGCCCAGGCGAACGAGCGTAGAGCCCTCCTCAAGGGCAGGCTCAAAGTCCTCGCTCATACCGCAGGAAAGCTCAGGCAGGTTCAAATCGGGATGCGCCGCCTCCAGCTCATCCCTCAGTTCACGAAGCCCCGCAAAGGTGCGGCGTGCCACATCCTTATTCCCCCGGGGCGCCATAGTCATAAGCCCCTGTACGCAAATTCCCTCAAGTTCCGCAAGCTCACCCGCGGCGGCGCGAATCTCATCGGGCGAAAGGCCTCCCTTCGACTCCTCACCACTCACATTGACCTCAATGAGCACACGCTGGAGGCCAGTGAGCTCGCCTGCCTCAATCTTGCGGACAGCACGGCTCGAGATCGCCTGCGCCAGATGCAGCGAACCCACCGAGTGAATCAGCTCGGCTGAGCCCAGCACCGCATTGATCTTATTGGTCTGCAGGTTGCCGATCATATCGAAGCGCACCTCGGGCAGCTCCGGATGCTCCGCCAGACCCGTGAGCTTGCGAACCAGCTCCTGCGGGCGGTTCTCGGCAAAATGGCGATACCCCGCCTGGATGGCGGCAACGGTCTCATCGACACCAACGGTCTTGGACACGGCAATGAGGCGCGCGGCGTCGTGGGGACGGCCCGCGCGATCGAGCGCCGCATAAAAACGTTCCAGAATCTGCTCGCGGCGAGCGCGCATCAAGTCCAAATAGTTATCCATTGCCAATCGCCTCCGCTGACAGCCAAACAAGTAGTCCCATGCTAACGCAAGAGCGCGGCCCCGCATGTGCAAGGCCGCGCTCACTTAGGTATTTACAATCTTTCGACGAACGGGGTTACTTACTCCTCGTCGTCCTCGCCATCGTCCTCATCCTCAAGATGATCGAGCAGGTAGCGAAGACCCTCGCTGACCTCGTTAACGGGCACCTTGGCAACGTAGCGTGCATCGACGGCGGGCCTCATGATAACACCCTCGCCCGAAGGCACGCGCATGCTCTCGAGCTCATCCTCATCAGTGCAGGCGATATCACCGGCAGTCATACGCTGTCCGGTCAACAGGAAGGTCAGACGGCAGGCGGCATCGATGGAAATCGAGGCGATGCGATCGAGATAGCGCGATACCATGATGGCGCGGCGCAGGTCGTCATAGTTGCTGTCGTCGTCCATAAAATCGCCCGTGTCCATGCGGTTAAAGGTGCGGAAGAACTTCTCGTAGGCGGCGTGCACTGGCTCGTCCTCGACGGCCAAGTTGCAGATGATGGACATGTCGTTGGTGACGAGCGCAGAAAGCGAAGAGCCCAGCACCTGGTAGACGGCCTCAGCCTCGGCCTCGACCGTGCCGACAAGCTCCTTGGGCAGCGAGATGTCGGCCTTGATCATATGACGCGTGGCGCGGCAAATCTGGCGAACCTTATCGGTCATGCGCTGCAGGTTAAAGTCGACGTAGATGATCGTCTGCAGCAAGCGGAAGTCGGAGGCGACCGGTGACTGCGTGGCAATCAGGTTGTAGCAGACGGCCTCCAGGTTGGCGCAGCGTGCGTCAATCGAAAGCGTGCGCTTCTTGGTCTTGGTGGCGAGCTTGCGGTCGTCGGTCACATAGGCCTTCACGGCATCGTGGAGGGCCAGATCGACGGCCTCGTAGATGCTCAGCATCTCGTGACGGGCCTCGATGAGCTGACGGGAAAACAGTTTGCGCATGGTTCACTCCAATCAGTTGGGTGCGGTCATGCCGCCCGCACAGTGAATACGCACCGGACCAGATCCGATCGGCTTGGGACTAGTCGCACCGATCAGCCAAAGCGGCCGGTGATATAGTCTTCCGTCCGCGAGTCCACCGGGCTGGTGAAGATCGCGTCGGTTTGACCATACTCGATGAGCGTAGCGGGCTCGCCGGCAACTTCCTGCAAGAAGAATGCGGTGTAGTCGCTAATGCGAGCTGCCTGCTGCATTGAATGCGTGACGATGATGATCGTCATCTCGGGCGCCAGCTCGGCCATCAGATCCTCGACCTTAGAGACGGACGTGGGGTCGATGGCGGAGCAGGGCTCGTCCATCAGAAGGACATCGGGTTGCACCGCAAGCACGCGCGCGATGCACAGACGCTGCTGCTGACCGCCCGAGAGCGCCAAACCATCCTTGTTGAGCTGATTGGATACCTCTTTCCAGAGGTTGGCGCGCTTGAGCGATTCTTCCACGATGTCATCGAGGTCACTTTTGCTAGTCACGCCCTGCAGACGAGGGCCAAAGGCGACATTCTCGTAGATGGATTTAGGAAACGGGTTGGGCTGCTGAAAGATCATGCCCACGCGACGACGGAGATCGACCGGGTCGACACCCTCGGCATAGATATCGTTGCCGTCGAGCGTCATGGTGCCCTCGACGCGCGTGCCCTCGATCAGGTCATTCATGCGGTTGATGCAGCGCAAAAACGTCGACTTGCCGCAGCCCGAAGGGCCAATGAAGGAGGTGATGGCGTTTTTGGCGATGTTGAGGTCAAGCCCCGTCAGCGCATGAAAGTCACCGTACCAAAAGTTGAAATCCTTGGCCGTAATGGCCGCTTGCTCCAACGTGGGAGCGGACTGATAAACGGACATGGGACTCCTTAACTAGCGACGCTTGCGCGACAGGAAGCGCGCAAACAGGTTGAAGGCCAGAATGATCACCATCAGCAAGAGCGCGGTGCCGTAGGCTGCGTTCATGTTGATGCCGTCGTTGGCAAGCAGATACAGGTGAACCGTCATGGGGCGGCCGGAATCGAGCGGCGAAATAGGTAGATTGATGGCCTGCCCCATGGTATAGAGCACCACCGCGGTCTCGCCAATGGCACGGCCGATGGCGAGAACGATGCCCGTGGCAATACGGCCAAAGGCAGAAGGAAGCACGATCTTGGAAACAACCTGCCACTTGGTGGCGCCCAGGCCATATGCGCCCCAGCGGATATAGCGCGGAACGGCGCGAATGGCCTCTTCGGTGGTACGCATGACGATGGGAAGCATCAAGAGCGCGAGTGCCAGGGCGGCCGAGACCATCGAAAGGCCCAGGCCCATGGCCTCGACAAACAAGGCGTAGCCAAACAGGCCCATAACGATGGAGGGCACCGAGGCCAAAGCGTCAGCAGCGTAGCGAATGAGCTCGACGACCTTGCCCTGCTTGGCGTACTCGGCCAGATAGACGGCTGCCAGCACAGCGATCGGCGTGCAGATAAGCATGGCGAGCGCCGTCACGTAGACGGTCGAGACGATCGTGGGCCAAATTCCGCCCTCGGCGTTGACGCCCTGGGGCCAACCGAAGATAAAGTCGAGCGAGATGTGTGGCAGGCCGTTGATGACCACGTAGGCGATGATAGCGACCAGCACCAGCGTGGTGATGTAGGCAGCGGCACGAAACACGCCAAGCATGATCTTGTTGGACAGGTCCTTGTTGATGCGGCCCTTCTTGCCGTGGGAAAGGGCACGCTTGATGCGCTCGCGCGACGAGGTCGTATCGACCGTCGTGTCAACGGAATCGGACATAGCCTACCCCCTCTTCTTCTTGGAAATCAGACGGACGATGCCCACCAGCGTGGCGGAGATGATAAACAGGACCACGCCCATGCCGAACAGCGCCGAGCGGTGCAGACCCGAGGAATAGCTCATGTCGAGCGCAATCTGGCTCGTGAGCGTCGAGATGGGGCTCGCAATGCTGTCGGGAATAACCGGGGCGTTACCCACGACCATGAGCACGGCCATGGTCTCGCCGATGGCACGGCCCATACCCAGCACGATGGCATCAACGATACCCAGCTTCGCGGCAGGTAGCACGACCTTATAGATGGTCTGCCACTTGGTGGCGCCCATGGCATACGATGCCTCGCGGATGCCCATGGGAATGGAATTGAGAGCATCGATGGTGAGCGTGGTGATGGTAGGGACGATCATGATGGCGAGCACAAACCACGCCGTCAGCGCACCAAAACCAAGGCCGCCGGTCAGTTGTGCGATAAACGGGCGGATGATGATCATGCCGAAAAAGCCGTAGATGATAGAAGGGATGCCGGCCAGCAGGTCGACGGCAGGGCTGATGAGCTTGCGCACGCGCTTGCTGGCAATCTCGACCAGGTACACGGCCGTGCCCACACCTAGCGGCACGCCCATGGCGAGCGCACCGACGGTCACCAGACCCGAGCCGGCAAGCAGCGACAAGATTCCGTAGTGGCCCTCGGAAGGCGCCCACGTAAAGCTAAAGAAGTCCGCCAGACCGATGTCAGTAAAGACGGGCAGCGCCGAGTACGTGGTAAAGACAAAAATCAGGATGACGGTAACGACCGCCAAGAACGCGCAGGCAAAGAAGATCCACTGCAGCGCCTTCTCCTTGATATAGGTGCTGCGCGATACGAGCGCCAGCTCGCGCTTCTTGGGCGTCTGAACATTCTGCTCAGTCTGGGAGTTTTCCTGTGCTTCCATGCTACTCACTCCCCTTCTCGTCGTTGGTGACGGGAATAAAGCCCGCCTCGCGAATCTGCTTGTCCATCTTTTCGGACGTCACATAGTCAATGTAATCCTGCGCCTGCTGCGAAGGCGCACCCTTCACAAAGAAGTAAAGGTCGCGCGAGATGGGATAGCCGCCACTCGCGACCGTCTTCTCGGACGCCTCAACATGATTGACCGAGACGGCCTTGACCGAGGTCTTGGCGTTGAGGCTATCGACGAAGCCCAGCGAAATGTAGCCGATGGCCCCACGCGAACGAGATACCACGTCGCGCACCTGGCCCGTACCCGAAAGAACAGCCGAGCGGCGATCGAACGGCGTGCCATCCATCACGATGGTACGGAAGGCCTCGCGCGTACCGGACGCCTCGTCTCGGTTGATGACCTGAATCCTCAGGTCCTCGCCACCGACCTCTTTCCAATTGGTAATCTTGCCGGCGTAGATATCGCGGAGCTGCTCGGTCGAGAGGTTATCGACGGGGTTGTCGTCGTTCACGATGACCGCAATACCGTCGTGGGCAATGACGATGGGAGTCAGGCCCAGATCCTGTTCGTCGGCATTGAGTCCACGGGAGGAGCTGGCGATATCGGCCGTGCCGGCGCTGACGGCCTCGATCCCAGCGGAAGAACCCAAACCGGAAACGAGCACGTCGATGCCGGTCTCCTCCTTAAAGCCCTCGGCCGCAATCTCGGCGATAGGAAGGCAGGTCGTGGAGCCGGCCACGGTAATGGAAGAGGTAGAAGATCCCGAAGAACAGGCGCACAGCGTAAGCGTAAACACAGCGGCGCTCAGGACCGATACGATCTTTCTCATAGCATCATGCCGATCGCAGCATGGCGCCCACAGGTGCCGTCCTCGTTACGGTAGGAATAAAAGCGGTCGTTCTGACGCACGGTCGAAAGCTGGGTATCCACGATATTATCCGCGTCGACACCGACATCTACCAGCGCCTCGCGAATGGCAGCGGAAAGATCAAGCATGCGAGAGGTATTCGCATCGATGCAAGAGAACTCGGCGGCAAAGCGATCCATGAGTTCCTGGGATACCTCATATTCGTCACCCAAGATATGGGGGCCGATATAGGCGGAAACGTCGCTCGCATCGCAGCCGGCAGCATCGCAAAGCGCCTGGCACGCCTTGGCGGAAATACGTGCAATCGTACCCTTCCAACCGGAGTGCACCACGGCAAATCCGCCAGGGGCCACCAGCACCACGGGAACGCAGTCGGCAAAGCAGAGCAGCACGGGCACGTTATGCGCCGTACAGACGATGGCATCGCAGCCCTCGGCAATCTGCTCGCGGACGTCCTCAAGGTCATCGGCGCCGTTCGAGGTCACCGCAACGATATGGTCACCATGGACCTGATTGGGAACGAGCAGGTTGTGCTCGCACTCGGCGGCACCCATAGCCTCGAGCGCGCGACGACGATTTTCTTGAACAGCAAAGGGGTCATCGCCAACATGCGAGCCCAAGTTGAGTGAGGAGTACGCATCTTCGGAAACACCACCGGCGCGCTCGGTGAAGGCAAAGCGAACATCGGATGTCGCGCCTTCCACCAACGTAACTCCATCATGGTCGACACGCGAAACGTTGTCCGCACGTGCTGCCATACTAAAGCCTCCTAATAACACAAGTACCGCGGCATCGCCGCTACAGCCCGCGTTTATACGGCTGTCATACTTCTCTAAAAGGATACCTGCTGCGCTGGAGGCAATCGTAAAGGGAACGTAAAGAGATTGGAGGTTCTAGTTTACAAAGTCGAAATAAAAAGGGCGCGTCCATACGGACACGCCCCTGTGCACAACAATGCAAAGAACGACTTAGAAGCTACCGCGCTTCAGGAAGTCGGGAAGCTCGAACTGATCGTTGCCGAAGTTAGGAAGCTCGGTGCCACCGACGTTGCGGGTCGGAGCGGCCTGAGCCGGGCTGGTGGCCGGAGCGGTGCGCTGCGGCTCAGCGGAGGCAACTGCCTTGCTCTGAGACTGCTGAGCAGCAAAGAGCTCGTCCTGACGGTTGACGTTGGAGTCGGAGAAGCCCGTAGCGATGACGGTGATACGCACCTGATCGCCCAGGGACTCGTCGACAACGGTACCGAAGATGATGTTGGCCTCGGGGTCGACGGCGTTGGCGACAACGTCGGCGGCGTCGCTGATCTCCTGGATGCCCAGGTCCTTGGAACCGGCGATGGAAAGCAGCACGCGCGTGGCGCCATCGATGGAGCTCTCGAGCAGCGGGCTGGAGATGGCCTGCTGGGCAGCATCGACGGCACGGGTGTCCCCAGAAGAGGTACCGATACCCATCATGGCGGTACCGGCCTGCTTCATGATGGTCTTAACATCGGCGAAGTCCAGGTTGATGATACCGGGGACGGTGATGAGGTCGGTGATGCCCTGGGTGCCCTGGGAAAGGACGCCATCGGCAATCGCGAAGGCCTCGAGCATGGTGGTCTTCTTCTCGGCGATGTCGAGCAGCTTATCGTTAGGAATGACGATCATGGTGTCGACGCAATCGGAGAGGGTCTTAATGCCCTCCTCGGCGCTCTTCTTGCGCTTGCGGCCCTCGAAGGTGAAGGGCTTGGTCACGACGGCGACGGTCAGCGCACCGACCTCGTTCATCGCGATATCGGCAACGATGGGAGCAGCGCCGGTACCGGTGCCACCGCCCTCGCCGCAGGTGATGAACACCATGTCGGCACCAGCGAGCGCCTCGGCAATGTCGTCGCGGGACTCATCGGCAGCCTTGCGGCCAACCTCGGGGTTGGCGCCGGCGCCCAGGCCGCGGGTAAGGTCGGTGCCGATGTGCACCTTGATATCGGCATCAGAGATCGCGAGTGCCTGAGCATCGGTGTTGATGGCAACAAACTCGACGCCGCGGATGCCCTCTTCGATCATTCGATTGACCGCGTTGGTACCGCCGCCGCCGACGCCGACCACCTTAATGACGGCAAGGTAGTTGTTGATCTCTGTCTCGTGCATGTCGGTCCTCCGAACAAAGGTTATAGCCATAGCATGGGTCGACCCCTGCGCACATTAACCTTCAGGTTGAAAGTAAATGCAAAGGTAAACCGTATTATGTTTGCACATTATGAACGTATCAGTCAAATAATTGACCGTGAAAACCAAACAAACCAGATAAACGGCGTGGTATGGCCCCTCAACAAAGCATCAACCAGCGCTACGAGGTCGGAGCGTTCCTAAATGTATAGTTACCCGGAGAGCGCACATTGATATACGTTACGCCCTCTACCTGCGAAAGCAGCTTGGTGACTACGCGCTCCTTCTTGACGATATCGTTCGAATCGCCCAGCGACACCTCAATGCCGTTATTGAGGTTTGCCGAGATGGCTTCGACCGAAGGCGTGGAAATATCCTTGACTTGTCCCAAGAACTCGCTCGAAAAACCACGCACATAATCCAAGCCAGCCTTAACGGCCTTGGAGCTCACTGCCTGGCCGGAAACCGGAGCGACATCCGCCGAGACATCAGTCAACAACACTGCGCCATAGTGCTTAGCGAGCGCCAGTGCGGCATCAATGCCGGTCAGGGTATTTGAGCCCTGCCCCGTCGTGATGACGTTGCCCTGGTCGTCCACTTCGACCGACGTCGACAGCGGGGCGATCCAGGTGTCATCATCCCCGATGGCCCAGGCTAGGTCATCGGAGCTGATATAGGCAATTGCGATGACCTTGCGCTCCATGGGCGTAATGATGAGCGTATGCGGGAACTGACGCTGGACATCCACGCCCGAGACCCACGGGTTCTGCTTGAGGTCCTCGGTAATCTGGTCGGGATCGACATTAAAAAGCGACGTTCCCTCGGGCAAATCGATCAGCTGGATAGCATCGTGCTTCGTCACATGCTCGCTGCCTTGAATCTGAATATCAGTGGCGGTAAACAATCCAGAGTTGATCACCACGACGGCAACGACGACGAGCACGGCCAAGACGGTCAGAACGCCGCCCACGATTTTGCCTTTGCCTGTAACGACAGAAGCGGCGTCTGATGTTTTATTTGCCATCGCCCCAAGTGAAGACAACGGGTTGACGCCTTTTTTACCCGAAGGCTTCTTGGCGGTAGCCGGCACCGATGTCAGCGAGCGCGGTTTCGATGCGCCCAGCGTGAGACCCGGACGCGCCGCTTTAGTTCCCGTCGAGGGCTTAGGAGCTGCCATGGGACGGGCAGGCTTGGCGCCCATAACAGGCTTTGACGTCACCGAGGGACGCGAGGACTTTTTTTCGGCCGGACGATTACCGAGCTGAGAGCCGACGACCGGACGCCCGGCCTGTCGAGCATGCCCGACAGACTTAGAGTGCGCGACGGTATTGCGTTGAAGTTTGGCAGGCGCGCCGGAACGCCCTCCGGCGCGGCGGAAGGTGGGTTTCGATGCTCTAGAAGCCGAGGAATTTAACTTCCGGTCTGAGCTCGATGCCATACGCCTCCCTCACCTTTCCGTGCACATGTCTGATAACCGCGGCAACGTCATCGGCCGAGGCAGTTCCGTTATTAACGATAAAATTAGCGTGAACGGGCGAAACTTCCGCGCCGCCAATCGAAAAACCCTTTAATCCACAATCCTCGATAAGCTTGCCCACACTCGCATCGGGCGGGTTACGAAAGACCGACCCGCAGGATGCGCGACCCATGGGCTGCGTACGCTTGCGCCTCGTCAGATACCGTTCCATGCGCTCGCGAATGTCGGCCTTGGGCGCTGGTTTAAGCTTGAGCACGCACTCGAGGATGATCTCATTGCGGGGAAGGCTACATTCGCGGTAGCCCCAAGTGATCTCGGACCCCGCATAATGCTTGATACCGGATGCCGGGTCAAACGTTACGACATCCTCAACCAGCGAGCCAATCCACTCGGTCCGTGTGCCGGCATTCATAGATATCGCACCGCCGACCGAACCAGGGATGCCAACGGCAAACTCAAGGCCCGAGAGGCTACGCGACAGGGCATCGTTGACCAGGCGCGCAAACATCACGCCCGCACCGACCGTCAGCGTACAACCGTCATCGGCAACAACCGTGCGCTGAAACTCACGTCCGAGCGAAATGACGGCACCGCGATAACCGCCATCGGCAACCAGCAGATTGGAGCCCTTGCCGATGATGACCCACGGCACCTGTTCGCGATCGAGCACCGCCACGGCGCGGCGGAGGGCATGATAGCTATGGCACGTCACAAAGAGGTCGGCCTTGCCGCCGATACGATAGCTCGTATGACGCGCAAGGCGCTCGTCCTCGATCACATCCGTGTCGATCATGCCCGAGAGCGCCATGACGGCGTTAAACAGACCCATTAGACTTAAGCGTCTTTCTTGGCAGTCAGATACTCAATGAACTCGGGACCGACGGTCGTAACGTCACCGGCACCCATGGTGAGCAGCAGGTCGCCCTCGCCCACCATCTGCTCGAGCTCCTGATTGAGCTCAAGACGGCTGGAGCAGTACACGACCTCCTTGCCAGGATGCTTGGCGCGCACGGTATCGGCGAGCATCTTAGAGGTGACACCCGGAATGGGCATCTCGCCAGCCGAGAACACATCAATCAGCAGCAGTTTATCGGCATTGGCAAATGCATCGGCAAAGTCGTCGCACAGGGCCTGCAGGCGCGAATAGCGGTGCGGCTGGAACACGACGTCGACGTGTTTGTAGCCCAGCGACGAAGCGGCAGCAAGCGTCGCCTTGATCTC
Organism: Collinsella sp.; assembly: GCA_019424925.1. GTDB lineage: Bacteria > Actinomycetota > Coriobacteriia > Coriobacteriales > Coriobacteriaceae > Collinsella. Next base: position 17,198 of record JAHYYO010000003.1, on the reverse strand, counting down.
GGTGGGGTGATGGCCGTAATCATCGACCACGGTGATGCCATCGATATCACCCACGTGGGTAAAGCGACGGCGGACGCCCTCAAAGCTCGAGAGCGCCTTGGCGGCGGCGTCGATGTCAAGGCCCAGGACATGGGCGACGGTGAGCACCGCCGTGGCGTTGAGCATGTTGTGGCGACCGGGATTGCTCTTGATCTCCACAGCGTGCTCAGTGCCGTCCTCAAAGCGAACGATAAAGTCGCTCTGGATGCCCTTGACATCCGGGTGCATGCAGACGATGTCGTTGCTCTCGGCAAAGCCGTAGGAAAGCACGTGACGGCCCGTCGACTTGGCGAGCTCGACCAGATGCGGGTCCTCACCGCAGACGATGACGGTGCCGTCCTCGCCCACCAGGCTCATGAATTTGGCGAAAGTTGCCTCGATCTCCTCGATACCCGAGTAGTGATCGAGGTGGTCGGCCTCGACGTTGGTCACAATGACTACGTTGGGGTTCAGGAACAGGAAGGAGCTGTCGGACTCGTCGGCCTCGGCGACAAAGTAGTCGCCCGAGCCGTTCTTGCCGTTCGTGTCATAGCCCTCGACGATGCCACCGATCAAGAAACTCGGATCCAGACCCATGCGGTCGAGCATGGTGGCGCACATCGAAGACGTGGTGGTCTTGCCATGCGTGCCGGCAACAGCGACGGTGGTGTAGCCGTGGCCCAAAGCAGAGAGCATCTTGGCACGGGGCCACACGGGAATACCAAGCTCGCGAGCGCGCACGAGTTCAGGGTTGGACTCCGGAATAGCGGTAGAGACAACAACCACGTCGGGCTTGACCTCGTCGATCGTGGCGGCCTCATGGCCCACATGCACCTTCACACCAGCGCGGGTAAGCTGGCGGATATAACGTGACGTCTTAAGGTCGGAGCCGGTAACGGCATAACCGCGCTCGTGCAGAACGAGGGCGATGCCGCTCATGCCGGCGCCGCCGATACCGATAAAGTGGGCGCTCTTAAACTCGGGCGCGGAGGTTGCAGTCTGGGAATCAGCCATGTGCTCGTGTACTCCTTGCGTAAACACTGCCTGTAACCCGTTAACTGTACCGCACCTACCGCATCAGCGCGAGGGCGACCGACGATATCCCGTCTAACTAACGCAAACCCTCTACCGCATCCGCCAGAAGAGCGGCGGCCCTATCCTGAGCCAGACCACGCGCCGCCTGACGCATGGCGTCGCGTGCCGCCGCGTCATCGACCAGGTGCAGCAGCTCATCGGCAAAGGCAGAACCGTCGATATCGGCATCGGCGCAGAGCACGCCGGCCCCGGCGTCGACCAGATAACGGGCATTGGTGGTTTGGTGATCGGCCGTGGCGTGCGGGTACGGCACGAGCACCGAAGGCACGGCGAGTGCAGCAATCTCGGCCACGCTCGATGCGCCCGAACGCGAGAGCACCAAATCGGCAGCAGCCAGCATATCGCCCATGTTGTCGATGTAAGGCTGGACGCGGTAACGCTTCGCCTCCTCGGGCGTCAGCGCCAAAGCGCGCTCGGTCTCCTCAAAGCCGTCGGCACCCGTCGAATGCAACACATAGAGGTTCTTGCGCGAAAGCAGCTCGTTTTTGAGCGAAGCCACGCGCTCGTTGAGGTGCTGGGCGCCAAGTGAACCGCCAAAGACGAGCAGCAGCGTAGCGTCCTCGGGAACGCCAAGTGCCTTGCGGCCGCGAGCGCGATCGCCCTCGATTACCGAGCGACGTACGGGGTTGCCGGTCATGAGCACGTGGTCAGGGTCACCTTCGCGCTCAAAGACCGAACGCGCTGCCGGCACCGAGATGCACACGCGGGCGGCGTGGGAGTTCATCATCTTGTTGGCCAGGCCCGGAACAGAGTTCTGCTCATGCAGCAGATACGGAACGCCCGCGCCCTTGCACCACCCCAGCAGCGGAACCTCGACATAGGCACCAAAACCAATGGCGGCATCGGGCTTGCCAACCTTTGAAAAATGACTGGCGAGCGCACGCTTGGCCTTGTTGACACGCCACAGCGAGGTCAGCGCCGTCCAAGGACGGGAGCGGTCGAAGCCTGTGACCGTAATGGGCACAAAATCAAACCCAGCCTCGGGGACCAGACGACCCTCGAGCTTGCGCGACTGGCCCACGAACACAACGTGGTGGCCACGGCCACGCAGCTCTTCGGCCAAGGCGAGCGCGGGGTTGATGTGCCCTGCCGTGCCGCCGGCTGCAATAGCAACGGTCATTTTATCGGTCATGGTAGTCCCTTCGTACACGCGGTCCCTGGTCGTCGGTACGCAGACGCGCCGACGGGTCTGAGTTCAAATCGATTCGATTATATCCGCCGCCCGCATTGCGAGGAGTGGGGCGCTGAGGACGACCTTGCGGCGCCGTTCGCTGACGCGGGCGGGCTGCGGGGTCGGTCGCAGAGCCATCCAGGACGGTAAAACCGTTACGCGAAGATCGCTCGCCGCGCACGTGGGGCACGCCGGCGGTACTCTCATCCATAACGGCAAAGCTCTCACGGCGGCGGTCATACTCATCGCGGCGGGCGCTCTCGTACGAAACGCGCAGGATCAACCCGGCAAGCATGAGCGACACAATAATCGACGAACCGCCGTAGCTAATAAACGGCAACGGTTTGCCCGTCATGGGAAACACGTTGAGGATGCCCAGCGCGTTAATCAAAAACTGCACCGCGAGAATGACCGCGGAGCCAGACGCCATGAGCGCGCCCCGACGATCGGTCGCCTGCTCGGCAATGCGAAACGCCGAGTAGATCAGCATCGCAAACACCAAGAAGAACAGCACGGTTCCGACAAAACCGACTTCCTCGCCAATGATGGCCAGGATGTAGTCATTGTGCGCCTCGGGCAGATACGAGTACTTCATGGTTGAGTTGCCGATGCCACGGCCGAACAGACCGCCCGAGGCAAAGGCCATGATGGCAAGCGTGGCCTGATAGCCGTCACCATACTCGTCGGCCCAAGGGTTCAAGGCAACCTGAATACGCACCATACGGTACGGCTCTGCGACAAGCGCAATCACGATCACGAGAATGCCGAAGATTAGCACGCCGATGATAAATCTGGGGTCGAGACCCGCAAACAACGCCATGCACATGAGGGTCAACAGGATGATCAGGACAGTACCGAAATCGGGCTGGATAAAGATCAGAAAGAGCGAAATGCCCAGGTAGATGCCCATCTTGCGAAGGAATTCGTTGATGTTGCCACCGGGCGAAAAGAAGCGGTCGAGCATGATGGCCGAATACGCAATGGCAAATGGCTTTAAAAACTCGGAAGGCTGGAACTGAATACCGGCGATGTTGAGCCAGCGCGTGGCGCCACGGCTGCCGCTGCCCACCAAGAACACCAGAAGCAGTAGCCCTATCATGCCGATAAGGAAGATCCTGAGCACATCCTCCCCAAACCAGCTGTCCGGCAAAACGCGCACGATGGCAATCAGCGCTAGAACACCGACCACGGCAAACGCGGCCTGTCGACCCAGAAAAAACGTCGCCGAGCCATTCTCGTGCAGCGCCTCGACCGAAGACGCCGAGTACACCATCAGCAGGCCAAAGCATACCAAGGTAAACAAGCAGGCCATGAATATCAAACGGGGGCGCATGATACGGGCGGGAACGCCGGCAATATAGCGTTCGCTAAACGACTGCCCGCCGCGACCGGAACGCGGTGTGCTGCGCCGCGAGGAAGCACGGTCCGAGTCGGGCCTCCTCATACCTTGTCGGGGGCTCTCCTCTCTCACCGGCAACCCCTATTCCATTTGCGATTTCGCCGCAGCGGCAAGCTGGGCCACATAGTCCTTAAACACGCGGCCGCGCTCCTCATAGCCCGAGAACTCATCGAACGAAGAGCAGGCAGGAGAAAGTAAGATCACGTCGCCACGGCTCGACAGCGAACGGGCGACGTCCACGGCATCGCGCAGGTCATCCGCCTGGGCGATATCCACATCGCCATCGACATCGGCCTCGTCCATAGCGGCGGTGAAACGCTCGCGCGCATCGCCAAAGCAGACGACCGAGCGTACGTTATCCATAACAACGCGCGCGAAGTCCGTGAGCGGCGTGCCCTTATCGTGGCCGCCGAGCAGCAAGATCACGTCGTCATCGGGAAATGCCGTCAGCGCCTTCTCGACCGCATCGGTGTTGGTCGCCTTGGAATCGTTGACGTAGCGCACGCCGTCAATCTCGCCACACGGCTCCACGCGGTGCTCGAGCGGCTGGAACGAGGCCAGACCGCGGCAGACACCATCGACATCGGCACCGACTGCCAGGGCAGCCGTGGCAGCGCACAGGGCATTGATAACATTGTGATGGCCCGAGATCTTGAGCTCGGATGTAGCGATGAGCGGGGTCTCGACGCCCTTCAGGCGCACGATCATCTTGCCATCGCGCACAAAGGCGGCATCCTCGCCCTCGGGCTCGTCAAAAGCGACCTTGCAGATGCGACGACCCGGCGTGTAGATGTACTCATCGAACTCGTGAATGCCGGCGTCTTCGACGTCGACAACCGCCAGATCGTCATCGACCATATTGTCAAACAGTTTGATCTTGGCAAGCGCATAGTTCTTATGGCTCTTATGCCAGCCCAAGTGGTCGGGAGTGATGTTGAGCAGCACCGCCACGCGAGGATGAAGCTCGGCGGTCGTAGCAATCTGATAGCTCGAGAGCTCAGCCACAAACCACTCGTTGCGGGCTCGGCCGTCAATCTCGTTGACCGGCGGCTCGCCGATGTTGCCGACAGCAACGCTGGCCTCGCCGGCAGCCTTGAGCAGATAATCAGTCAGCGACGTGGTAGTCGTCTTGCCGTTGGTACCCGTAATGGCAATCCAGTTATCGGGCGACAGGCGATAGGCAAACTCGGGCTCACCCATAATCTGAGCGGCATGCTCGCGCCCGGCCTTAAAGAAGCCCGAGAACTCCGAGATGCCCGGGCACGTCACGCATACGTCATAGGCGCCCTCGACCTGTTCGGTCCCATAGACAAACGACACACCAGCAGCCTCGAGCGCACGCGTGGCGTCATTGGGCTCAGAGGTGCCGCCGCCATACACGGTAACGGCGCTTACGCGCTCGGGATGTGCCAGCGCCCAGCGGGCGACATCGAGACCGGATTTGCCCTGACCCAAAACGAGCAGGCTAAAGACATCAGCAAGAGGCATGAAAGACCACTATCCCAACTGGAAGAACAAAGCAAGGCCAACGGCACCAAAGGCCGCAGCGATAATCCAAAAACGGATGACGACCTTGGTCTCGGCCCAGCCCTTCTTTTCGAAATGATGATGGATGGGCGCCATAAGGAAGACGCGCTTGTGCGTAAAGTGGAAGTAGACAACCTGAATCATGACCGACAGGGTCTCAACGATAAACAGGCCGCCGATGATGAGGGAGACGACCTCGGTGTTGGTCATGATGGACGTGCAGGCAAACGCGGCGCCCAGGGCAAGCGAGCCGGTATCGCCCATAAAGATGCTCGCCGGATAGCAGTTGAACCACAGAAAGCCCAAGCAGGCACCGGCACACGCGGTACAGAAGATGGACAGGTTCACGTCTCCGTGCAAAAACGCCATGGCGGCCATGGCGAGCATGGCGATCATGGAGGTGCCGCCAGCAAGACCGTCAAGGCCATCGGTCAGGTTCACGGCATTAGAAAGACCGGCGATCATCAGCCAGCAAAAGACAATGTAGAGCCACGGGAACGAAAGGCCGCAGATGGTGGTCGAAAGAACACCGAGGTCAATCGTCAGGCCGCCGGGAAAACGAATCTCGGGGGCGACGCCGCACCAGTTGACGGCAAGTACCGTAAAGGTGACACAGATAATGGTTAGGCCGATCATCTTGGCATGAGGCGTCAGACCGAGCGAGCGCCCATGCGTAACGGAGGTCAGGTCGTCGATCAGGCCCAGCACGCCGGTCGCCAGCGTGGCGAGGAGCACGAGCACGAGCTCGGTGGTGAGCTTGCCCATCAGCAGGCAGGTCAGCGAGATCGCGACGAGGATGACAACACCACCCATGGTGGGCGTTCCCTGCTTAACCAAATGACGCTTGGGGCCGTCGGCACGAACCTGCTGGCCGATACCCTCGACCTTGAGCAGCTTGATCCACCACGGCATGAGCAGCAGCGCAATGGCAGCGGCGATGCCAAGCCCCAAAAAAGCCTGATACGTTGGATACGAGGGATTGCCGAACATGGGCTAGCACACACCTTCCACAAAGCGGTCGAGCTCAACAAAGCGGGAACCCTTGACCAGTACAACATCATGTTTTTCAAGCGCGCCGCCCATGCGGTCGAGCACCTGCTGATAATCGGAGAACACCTGGATGCGGTCCTCGTCCATACCCATCATGCGCGCGGCATCGGCCATAAGCTGGGCCAGCTCACCACCCACGCACGCCAGCATGTCGAGCTTCTTGGCGGCGGCATAGGCGCCTACGAGCTCATGCATGCGAGGAGCCTCATCGCCCATCTCGCCCATCTCGCCCAGGATCGCCATGCGAGACCCCGTGCAGGAAAGCGAACACAGTAGATCGAGACCAGCAGCCATGGATTCGGCGCTGGCGTTATAGGAATCGTCGATGACGCGGGCACCGCTCTTGGCGCGCTTAATCTCCTGGCGGTGACCGGTGATCGTGAGACCCCTAAAGGCAGTATCGATCTGCTCGGGCGTCACGCCCAGGCGATAGGCAACCGCGGCGGCCTTAACGGCATTAGGAACGGACTGCACGCCGGGGATGGCAAGCATGGTATCGATCGTCTCACCCTGGCCAAAATCGAGCGTAAAGACCGGACGGCCCTCGTCATCAACACGAATGTCGCGGGCACGGACCTCATCATCGTCCGAGACGCCGGCCAGCATCACGTCGATACCAGCAGGCTGGGCGAACGTATCGCGAATGAACGGCGTAAAGTCGTCCTCGCCGCCCAAAACCAGCAGCGGCAAGAAGTCGCCAGCGGCGCACATACCCTGGACAATCTCGGCCTTAGCGCGGGCGATGTTCTCGCGGCTACCCAAAATGCCGATATGAGAGGTGCCAATCTTGCTCACAATGGCAAGGTTGGGATTGGCGGACTGGGACAGGCGCTCGATCTCGTGGAAATGGTTCATGCCCATCTCGAGCACCAGGACCTCGGTATCGGCCGGAGCGGAAAGCACCGTGAGCGGCATGCCGATCAGGTTATTGAAATTGCCCTTGGTGGCCCAGACACGATAGCGCTTGGCGAGCACGGCGGCGAGCACGTCCTTGGTCGTCGTCTTGCCGATGGAACCGGTAATACCAACGACCAGGCAGCCAAGCTCCAGACGGTACGTGTGCGCCAAACGCAGCAGAAAGTCCTCGGGATCATCGGTCAGCAAGATGGCACAGCCCTTGTCCTGCGCCAGCGAGACCAGCTCGGCCTCGGGCTCACGCGTCATTACGACGGCGCCGGCACCCGACTGGACGGCACGGGAAGCAAAATCATTGCCGTCGACGTTTTCACCGGGAAAGGCGACGAAAATCGTCCCTTCCTCGACCTGACGCGAGTCGATAACGCACCCGCGGCATACCCGATCGGCTTCTCCCGTCACGGTTCGGGCCCCTGTTGCGGCCGCGAGGTTGTTGACGGCGATCTCTATCATTGCAGCTCCCCTGTAAACCTAATAATGCTATCGGCGTATTGTATCCCAGCGCCGCGCATGCGTGGTGCAGGGCATGTGAACACCCCTCATATGGGACAACAAACCACGCCCCAAAGATTGTAACCCCCTACTTCGTGTGCGGGATACCCAGCACGTCGAGCGCGTTGGCCATAATGGACTGGAACGGCACCGCAGCGGCATCTGAGCCGCTCGGCGTTCCGTCGAGCGTGATATAGCACAGCACCTTGGGCGATTGTGCCGGCGCAAAGCCCATAAAGGACGACATGTAGTTCTCCTTGAGGTAGCCGCCGTTCTCGTCGGCTCGTTCGGCCGTACCGGTCTTACCCGCCACGTCATAGCCGTCAACCGCGCCGCCAACGCCCGTTCCCTCGGACACGACCGTCTGCATGCATGATGTCACCTGGGATGCGGCGTCCTCCGAAATCGCGCGCTCGCCTTCGCCCCAGTCCTTCTCGTCGCCTTTGCTGGACTTATAGAAGTGCGGGGTCATCATCACGCCGCCGTTGGCGATGCCGCCCACGGCACGTGCAATCTCAATCGGCGAGACGGACAGCGCCTGTCCAAAGCTCATCGAGCCCAGCGTGGCGCCGTCATACTGGTCACGCTCCTTGACGATGCCCAGGCTCTCGCCCGGAAAATCGACACCGGAGCTGTGACCGATGCCCCACTTGTCCACATAGGCGGCAAAGTCGTCGGCACCGATCTTGCGCCCCACCAGGACAAAGCCCACATTGGACGAACGGCGCATCATCTCGCGCACATCCATGGTCATGGCATAGTCGCGCTTGTCGGCATCGGTAACGGTATCGTCGCCCACCTTGATGCTCGCCGGCACCTCAAACGACGTACTCGATCGCACGACACCCAAGTCGAAGCCGGCGCCCGCCACGAGCGTCTTAAAGACCGAGCCGGGCTCGTAGGCGTCGGTGACCAGGCGCAAGTTCATATCCTCGGTCTTGGCGTTTTCCAGATCGGTCTGGTCGTAAGTCGGATACGAGCAGGCTGCCAAGATCTCGCCTGTCGTAGGATCGGTGACCAGCGCCGAGCCGTTCTTGGCCTTAGTCTTCTCAACTGCCTCTGCCAGGGCATCCTCGGCCGCTCGCTGGATATTGACGTCGAGCGTCGTCACGATATCAACGCCGTCGACCGCAGCCACCTTTTTATAGGCACCGCCCGCGATATAGCTGCCGTCCCTCGCGCGCTCGCGCACGAGAGAACCGTTCGTGCCGGTCAGAAGCTTGTTGTATTGCTTTTCGAGACCCGTCAAGCCGTCGTTGTCTACATTCACTACACCCAGCACCTGCGATGCCAGATTGCCGTATGGATATACGCGCTTCATGGCCTGCTCAAAAAGCACGCCGGGCAGATTCTTCTTCTCCAGCGCCGCAGCATCGTCTTCGTCCACCTGGCGCTTGATATACACCCAGGTTCCATCGGACTCAACGAGCTTGCGGCAGGTCTTTTTATCGATTCCAGTTGCCTTGACCAGCGCCGACACCGTCTTGTCAACATCCTCGACAAGCTGGGGGTTCACAGCGATGTTGCGACATTCGACCGACGACGCCAGCACGTTACCGTTACGGTCGTAGATGGTACCGCGCTTGGCATACAGCGTCTGCGCAAGCAAGCGACGTGCATCGGCACGGTCGCGTAACTTATCGGCTTCCACGATTTGATAGTCGGCAAGGCGAAAGACGCCCAAGCCCAAGCCAAACCCAATGAAACCCATGACGGCTTTGCGGCGAGGCAGAGGCGTGCCTGTGAGCCATTCGGTCGACGAACTCTTGCGCGACCTGGTGTTATGCACTTGAGGGCCGCCCGAGCCGCGAAGTCGCGACGCCGGGTCGTTGCCACGGGACCGCCCGGCGTTGTAAGATTGCCGACCCGTTCCTTGATAACCAGAACGTCCCCGCGACGAGGGACGTCCAGAACCGCGGCCCCCATCGGAACCGCGGCGATAGTCATTTGTCATACTCAGCTACCGTCTTGCTACTGAGCGGTCGCGGTCGCGTTGGCGCCCGCGGCTGCATCCTGCGAAAAGTCAAGTGTAACGCTCTCGCTGGGCTCCACCATGCCATAAGCGCCCGCAAGGTCGCGAATGCGCGTGTCGGCGCCATAGACCGAATGCATGACCTCCAGGTCGGAGCTCTCATCGGTCGCCTTTTCGAGCGTGTTGGTAAGCTCGGCGTTGCTGTTGAGCACCTGGGCCGTAACGCCGGCGAGCGCCACGCGGGCGACGCCGATCGTCATGAAGATAGCCGCAATGATGCAAAACGTTTTAAGAACGCTCATGAAAACCGGGCTTACCGCCTGGTTTGCCTGACGGCCCGCGCCCGTGTAGACATCAAAGCGCGGCGTGCGCTGCTCACGGGGAGCAGCGGGAGCCTGCGGCGTCTCACGATAGGCGGGCATGGCGTTCATATCATAGGCGAGTGCTGCGCTTGAAGTGTTGTAGCCCATGATATGCCGCCTCCCATCCCGAGTACGTTGGTAGTGTGTTTAAGCTTCGTTTATGGTGCGAGCGGGAGGTCCAATATCGCGCGGTCGCGCCTACAGACGCTGCGCCACGCGGATTTTGGCTGATCTCGCCCGAGGGTTGCGCTCAACCTCATCAGGCTGGGCAACCAAGGGTTTGCGGGTGATGACCTTGAGTATCGGCACGTTGCCGCACACGCACACCGGAATCTCCGGCGGACACGTGCACCCCTGGCTCATCTCCTTAAAGTGGTTCTTTACGATACGGTCCTCGAGCGAGTGATACGAGATGACGCAGATACGTCCGCCCGGGTTGAGCCATCTGGTGGCGGCATCAAGCCCTCGTTCGAGCACATCGAGCTCGTGATTGACCTCGATGCGAATGGCCTGGAAACTTTTCTTGGCCGGGTGTCCGCCATGCCGACGAGCGGCAGCCGGGATACCCGCCTTGATGATCTCGACAAATTGGCCGGTGGTTTCGATCGGTTCTTGCTCGCGGCGGCGCACGATCTCGCGCGCGATCTGCGAGGCGAACTTCTCTTCGCCGTAGACGCGTAGAATCCGGGCGAGGTCGTGTTCGTTATAGGTGTTGATGACCTCAGCTGCGTTTAAGGTGTTATTACCCGGATCCATCCGCATGTCCAATGGGGCGTCCTCGTTATACGAAAAGCCCCTGCCAGGGATATCGAGTTGCGGCGACGAAACACCCAAATCGAACAGGAAGCCATCGACCCCGGGCACCTCGGCCGAGCAAAGCAGCTCGTCCAAGTCGCCGAAGTTGCCCTTCAGCAGCTGGTGCGGAACGCCGGGAACCTCGCGGTCCAGACGGGCGCCAGCGGCCTCGAGGGCCATGTCGTCCTGATCGACGCCGAGCAAAAGGCCCGTCTCCCCCACCTGCGCGGCCATCTTTACCGAATGGCCGGCACCGCCAAGGGTGCAATCGCAGACAACGGAGCCGCTCTTTAGCCGTAGCGACTCAAGCACTTCGCCGAGCATGACAGGTTCATGCCGATATTCTTGTGTCAAGATTCCACGCTCCATCCGTTACCCGTGCCTTGCCCTTACGAGAAGAAGAGGTCCAGCAGGGCCTCATCGTCATCGTCCTCATCGGCCGCGGCGCGATCCCAAACCTCAAGGTGGTCGTAGTTGCCCACAACCGTGACCTCGCGGTCGAGGTTCGCCTGCTTGCGGAGAGACTCGGAAAGACCGATACGACCGGCGCTGTCCACGTCCATCGACGTGGTGCGCTTGTTGATCGCCCTCATGAGCTTCTGGTCGTTAATGTCACGCGGGTTAAAACCCTCGTGGCCCTCACGACCCGCGAAGAGTCCTTCGACCCACTTATCGAAGGCCTCGGCAGAGAACACGTACAGAGCATCGACATCCAGGGCTTTGAACACGCGAACATGCTCTCCAAGCTCCTCGCGAAGGGGTGCAGGCAGGGACAGACGACCTTTTGCATCGAGATTGCGCTCGTATGCACCAGTCATTCCCATGTGCGCCCTCCCCTCGGTTACTCAGATGGCACGTACGCGGGGAACCACCCCGCCTGTCGACGTCATTAATAATATGGGGAACCGCCCCATTTTTCAACACCTTTCCCCACCCCTTCCCCCACCCCGCCCCACCACTCCACCCACCATATATTGCAGAACACCCCCAAGCATATGTTCGAAAACACAATATGTTGTGTTTACAGTAACGGCGGGATGCCACCTGTGGCATCCCGCCGTTCAACCTCAACCTTCAAGTTGACCTTGAGGCGATTTTTGCGTCCCTTTACACGCCGTTCACATCGCCCCCAAACTCCCCCACCCAAGGCACATTCGGCCCACCACCGCGACGACAAGTGGCGAAAAATGGGACGGGCCCCAGATTGCCCATGCGCGCGCAAAAGCACGCTGCGGCAATCTGGGGCCCGTCCCCAAATACCTATAAATATGCAGGCCAGCGATATGTTAACGATGCGCCAGCGGGTGCGCTGCCAGATAGACCTCGGTCAGTTGCGTACGATCGACATGCGTGTAGACCTGCGTGGTCGATATATCGGCATGTCCCAAGATCTCCTGCAGCACACGCAGGTCGGCACCGCCCGCGAGCATGTGGGTGGCAAAGGAGTGGCGCAAGGTATGGGGATGGAGCCCCACCAGCCCCACCTGACGCCCATACCGCTCGCATATCGCATGCACGGCCTGGCGCGACAGGCGACGTCCGTTCTTATTTAAAAAGACCGCCGAGGTCTCGGTTCCGCGAGCATGGGCCGCCAAGCGAGAACGTCCCTCAGTTACATAGAGCGTCAGAGCTCGCGCCGCGCTTCCCACCAGTGGGGACAGGCGTTCCTTTGAGCCCTTACCGCGAACGAGTACAAAGCCATCGTCAATATGGATATCGCCCACATCGAGCCCAACCAGCTCACTCACACGCAAACCGCATCCGTAGAGCACTTCCAAGATGGCATGGTCGCGCAGTCCCATCTCGCCCTCGGGAAAGTCTTGATCGAGCAGCGCCGAGACATCCTCCACCGATAGATACTCCGGCAAACGCTCAGCCTTTTTAGGCAGGCGCAGCGCCGCCGTCGGGTTTTGGGCCACGGCCCCATCGCGCACCAAAAAGGCATGCAGGCCCTTCACGGCAGCAAGCGCGCGCTCCACCGAGGCGTCGGAATAGCCTCCGTCGCGGCGATCGGCGACAAAGCCCTCCACGACCTGACGGGTCACCTCTTCAAAAGACACAATACCCGCCCGCTCTAGATAGGCGCAGTACGTCGTCAGGTCACGACGATAGGCCACAATCGTGTTGCGCGCCAAGCCCCGCTCGACCGCGAGGTAATCGAGATACTCCCCCGCCGCCACGGCGAGCGACGAGGGAGTAGCTTCGGTATGTTCCTTATTCGCCGGCACCCTTAGTCCGTAGCGAGGTTCATGGGCGTCACCTGCAGACGGTCGACACCCTCGTGCTGGCCGATCGAAGCGCGCACGAACTCGCGGAACAGCGGCTGCGGGTTGGTCGGACGGCTCTTGAACTCGGGGTGAGCCTGGGTTGCCACATACCACGGATGCACGTCGCGCGGCAGCTCGACCATCTCGACCAGGCGCTCGTCGGGTGAGAGGCCAGAGATAACCAAGCCGGCGTCCTCGAGCTGGTCGCGGAAGGCGTTGTTAAACTCAAAGCGGTGACGGTGACGCTCGTAGACGAGATCCTCGCCATATGCCTCGCGAGCGAGGGTATCGGCGGCGAGCTTGCACGGATAGGCGCCCAGACGCATGGTGCCGCCCTTCTCGGTCACATCCTCCTGCGAGCTCATCAGATCGATGACGCTAAACGGACCGTCCGGGTCGAACTCGGAGGAGCTGGCGCCGGCAAGGCCGACGACGTTGCGGGCGAACTCGCACACGGCCACCTGCATACCCAGGCAAATGCCCAGATACGGAATCTTGTGCTCGCGGGCAAACTCGGCCGCGAGGATCTTGCCCTCCAGGGCGCGCTTGCCAAAGCCGCCGGGGACCAGGATGCCCGAAGCGTCGCCCAGAACTTCGGAGACATTCTGCTCGTCGAGGCTCTCGCCGTCGACCAGCTGGACGTCCACATGGCGATCGTAGAAGACACCCGCATGGTGCAGGGCCTCGATAACCGACAGGTACGCATCGGGCAGCTGCGTGTACTTGCCAACGACGGCAATCTTCACCTTGTCGGCGTGATGGTTGGCGTGATTCTGTTTGCGCAGGAACTCGTTCCACTCGCTCATGTCGCGCTCACGCGGGTCCAGACCCAGGCGCTCGCAAATGCGCAGGTCAAAGTCCTGCTCGGCAAGCAGCTGCGGAACATCGTAAATGCTCGCGCAGTCCTCGTTGGTAAAGACGCAATCGGTGTCGACGTCGCAGAAGCTTGCGATCTTCCCGCGGATAGCGTCATCGATATGGTGGTCGGAGCGCAACACGATAATATCGGGCTGGATGCCAAAGCTGCGGAGCTCCTTGACGGAATGCTGCGTGGGCTTGGTCTTGACCTCGTGGGCGGCGGCGATATAGGGAACGAGCGACACGTGGATGTAGCAGACGTTCTCGGGGCCGGCCTCCTTGCGGTACTGACGAATGGCCTCGACAAACGGTTGGGACTCGATGTCGCCAATCGTGCCGCCCAGCTCGGTGATGACTACATCGGAGCCGGTCTGCTCCTCGATGCGGCGGAACTTATCCTTAATGGCATTGGTGACGTGAGGAATCACCTGCACGGTACCGCCTAAAAAGTCACCGCGACGCTCGCGGGCGATCAGGCTCTTATAGATGGCACCAGTCGTAAAGTTGGAATCGCGGGTCAGGTTCTCGTCGATAAAGCGCTCGTAGTGGCCCAGGTCCAGATCGGACTCGTAGCCGTCCTCGGTCACAAAGACCTCGCCATGCTGGAACGGGCTCATGGTGCCGGGGTCGACGTTCAGATACGGGTCGGCCTTTTGCATCGTTACCTTGTACCCGCGCGACTTGAGCAGACGGCCCAGCGAGGCCGCGGTAATACCCTTGCCCAGAGACGAAACCACGCCGCCGGTCACGAACACATGCTTGGTCATATTGAGTTACCTGCGCTTCCCGTAGAAGTTGTCCATACACATCTTACGGGTCTTCATTGTAATACTCGCGACGCACGCCGCACGCAATTTTTCTTACGCGCAATAGCATTTCTCCATCTTGAAACAAAACGCCGCCCGGTTTCCCAGGCGGCGTCGCTATGGCAAGGGTTACATGCTGCTATCGATCAGCAACCTCGTCCTCAAGCATTTCTTGAACGAGCATGCCGGTACGGACGCCCTCAAGATACCACTCACCACGTTCGGTGAGGCAAATGCCATTTGCAAGCTGACCGCCGTCGTCGCTATAACGCGAGACGACATCAATCATACCTTCGGAATCCAAGCGATCGATTGCGGCGCGGGCACGATACGGCGAAACCCCCACGCGCTCGGCAAGCGTTTTGCGCGAGAAACCATACGGCCCGCCATTGTCTTCGGTTTGCTGGTCGATCTCCATCAACACCAGCACCTCGACACGCTTCATATCGTTAACACTCGCACGACCCTTGCCCGCCATAGCAGCCTCCTCAAACCGAGCACGAGCATCTAACGCGCCGTGCGCGACCGACACACCTCACGATGGCAGGTAATATCCATCATGCGGCATCCCGCTAAGGATGAAACAGTTACGGTTATTGTATACCGCTCAAATTGTTTCCAGGCAGGTAAACAGCTATTTTTCGCCGAAATAGACGCTTTATTGATCAAAAAGCCGTACCGGGCGCTAACCCGATACGGCCAAAATGCAATGCAATTACCGCGGTGCTTCAAACTTAGCGATGGAAGAAACCGCGGCGCTCAAACTTGGGCTCGCAGCACACGTTGATACCCAGTTTGCGCAGTACCGTCTCGTCCGTCGGCGAGATAATCACGCTAAAGAAGGCATCGCAACCGCGCAGCTGCTCCAGGCCCGAAAGGACGCGAGCGGCCGTCTCACTCGTGGCCGAGGTGATCGACAGCGCCATAAGCGTCTCGTCGGTGTGGAGGCGCGGGTTTTTGCTGCCCAGGAAATGCGTCTTGAGCTTGCTGATGGGCTCGATCGCCTCATCGCTAATGACCTCGAGCTCAAGGTCGACGCCCGAGACATGCTTGAGGGCGTTCATAATGAGCGAACTTGCGGCGCCCAGGCGCGTGGAGGTCTTACCGGTCACCACGGAGCCATCGGGCATGACCATGGCACCCACGGGACCACCCGTCAGCTGCTCCCTGGTGAGGGCCGCCGAGCGCGCCGGTGAGTAGTTCTTATCGATGCCGGCTTTCTTCATAATAATCTTGAGACGGTCGACTTGCTCATCGCCCACGCCGGTACGGCGCACATTTTCGACCGCGGTAAAGTAGCGGCGAACGATCTCCATCTTGGAAGCGTCGCGGCAGGCATCGTCATCGGTGATGGCAAAGCCGACCATATTGACGCCCATGTCCGTAGGGCTCTGGTAGGGGCTCTTGCCCAGGATCTTTTCCATCAGGGCACGGACTACCGGGAAGGCCTCGACGTCGCGGTTGTAGTTGACCGTGGTCTTGTTGTAGGCCTCAAGGTGGAACGAATCGATGATATTGGCGTCATCGAGGTCAGCCGTGGCGGCCTCGTAGGCAATATTGACCGGATGCGTCAGAGGAAGATTCCAGACCGGGAAGGTCTCGAACTTGGCATAGCCGGCGGCCGTGCCATGCTTGTGCTCGTGATAGAGCTGAGACAGGCAGGTGGCAAGCTTGCCCGAGCCAGGACCGGGGGCAGTGACCACAACGAGCGGTCGGGTGGTCTCGACAAACTCGTTCTTGCCATAGCCATCGTCGGACACGATCAGATCGACATCGTGCGGATACCCCTCGATGGGATAGTGCAGCTTGGCGGGAATACCGAGCGCGTTCAGGCGGTTGCGGAACACATCGGCAGCGGGCTGGCCGGCGTACTGGGTGATGACCACAGCCGCGACGGCAAAGCCGTTGCCGCGGAACAGGTCGACCAGGCGCAAAACGTCCTCGTCATAGGTAATGCCCAGGTCACCGCGAGCTTTGTTCTTCTCGATGTGGTTCGCGTTAATGGCGATGATGACCTCGACGTCGTCGGCTATGCTCTTGAGCATGCGAAACTTGCTATCCGGCTCAAAACCCGGCAGCACGCGGCTCGCGTGATAGTCGTCAAACAGCTTGCCGCCAAACTCCAAATAGAGTTTGCCGCCAAACTGCGAGATGCGCTCCTTAATATGAGCGGCCTGCAGCTCGATATACTTCGCGTTGTCGAAACCCTGGCGCATGTATGGCTCCCGTCCCGTTTCCAATTAATGTTCTAGGCGATTATAACGGAGCCCGCCCTCCCCGATACCCAGACCCTCAACAGGCACCAACCAAACATCCGTCAAACCTCTTGTCGGACATATTTGGTGCAAACTAACCTGACCCCATTGCACCGCCCCATTACACCAACAACGGCAACATCGCAGGTGGAGCATAAGTCAGCGAAAGCCCACCAGAGCGAGCAAAGTGACGTGAAAGAGGAGGGCATAGGCCTT
>JAHYYO010000029.1:0-19168 GCA_019424925.1 Collinsella sp. | reverse complement strand
GATTCAATCTCGAAAACAGCATTGCCCAGTTGACAAAACTATAGGAACACCCCCCCGCAATAGCTCATCGATGGCGGGATTCTCTATACTGGGTCACATATGACGGTATCGCGCCAAAGGAGAACGCCGTGACCACGTCGCAGATATCCCTGCTCGCGCTCATCTTGGTTGGGGGCATCGGCATCCTGCTTATCGGAGTGAGCGCGCTCATGAAAGCCGTCGCTCGCAAGAAAGCCAAGGCCTGTACCGCCGTGACCATGGGAACGGTCATCAACCATCGCTTTATGGGCGAAGGCAGGATGTATCCCGTTTTGGAATACACCGTCGACGGCACGCAATACCGCGCGAAAAAACAATTCCGTGGCATAAAGACCAAAAGCTTGTCGGGACTCCCCATCCGCACGCAAGCCACCGCCTACGAAGACGCCAAGGGCTGGCTGCACGTGCAGACAGGCCCCATCGCCCGCCTAGGCACCCTCGCGGAGCAGCTTTGGCCCCTCGGTAGCCAAATGACCGTGTACTACAACCCCAGCAACCCAGACAAAAGCTATGTCGAACGCCCCATCGTGGGCAACTTTGCCACACTGATGTTTAACATCGCAGGCTTCTTGCTCATCGCGATGAGCATCTTGCTCTATGTTCTTATCCAGCGCTAGCTCAAACTGATGCACCCCGCGCCCCATGCGCCGCAACGACCGTTACGACACCAAGGATCAGCCATGGCAACACTTTCCGAACAAGAACGTAAGCGCATCCAGCGATACTGCATCTATCCCAAGGTTGCCGGTGCGGCGCTTGCCATGGCATTCGTGCTGCCATTTTTGATCATTCCCTTCGAAATGATTGACGACATCGTCTTCCATCACGAAGGCTTCCAAGAAACGGGCATGATAGCCGCCCTGGTGCTCACCGCCGTCGAGCTCGTCATCTTCTGCTATTGCGCGCTCGCGCCGCGCTTTGGCATGCGCGGCAAGCAGTGGAAAGAAATGCAGCGCCGACTCGCCGTCGAGCAGTCCGAGAAAGACCGCTCGGCACAAATCGCGGGCGTTATTGGCACGCAGGCCGCCGCGCACCTGCTCAAGAACAGCGACAACGAGACCGCGCGCAACCTGGGTGGCGCGGCAGAAGTCGCCGCTGCCGTAGGCGCCGTCGCCACCGCAGCGGATGTGCTTACCGAGAGCTTCGCTAACGCAAAGGCCATGGCGGAGGCCTGTGGTGTGCCCATCCCCCGTACAAAAAAGTGGATCGTCGCACTTGTGGCGCTGCCCATCGCAATCGTGTGCGGTGTCTATATCCCGCAGCTGGCGCAGGGAAACATCGAGATGCAGGAGAACGCCGCGGCCGCGGCCGAGCAAATTGCCATCGCCCGCAAGACGCTAGGACCCGCATGCGAGTACGTGTCCGCCGATGACCCTTACGAGCGATATCAAGATTACGGCTATCACGTCCGCGGCTACCTTCACGACGGCGACTCCGATACCCAGAAGACCTATACGTACCTGGATTTCGACAACAAGGGAACGCTCAAGGAAGTGAGTTACATAGCAGAGATCGACCCCGACGCGAGCCTTGAGGACAACCTCGCCCGCATCGAGCTCGACTTGGACGAACTTTCCTCTGTCGTCCAAACCGTAGACGTCAAGACCGTGAGTCCCGAGCTCCTAGCACCGCAAAAGCTCCCCGAAGAGTTTAGGCAGGCTTTTTTGAACGGTTCGCTCTACGAGAGAATCTCCATCAGGACGAGTGACAACCCCATCAAAACGTACTATTCGTTTGACACGGATCCCGAGGATGAATTTGACGAGTACACCCATCCAAGCATCCGTATCACATTGATGGGCAAAACGAGCTAGCCACCCAATGTGACAAAGGGACTGTCCCTTTGTCACATTATTCGGAGCGTAGGGCTTCCACAGGGTCTTTCTTGGATGCGCTGCGAGCTGGCAGCAGGCCGGCAACGACCGTCAGCAGCACCGAAATAACAATGAGCATCAGCGCGTCTTGAACGGGCAGGCTCATCAGGTTGGGCACCTGCTTGGCCGCAAGCGCCCAGGCATTAACCGGAAAGCTCACGGCCACCACGACGACAATGGCAAAGACGCCGGCAATGAGGCCTTCGATAAAGGTCTCAGCGTTGAACACGTTTGCCACGTTGCGCTTTGACGCGCCGATCGCGCGCAGGATGCCAATCTCCTTTTTGCGCTCCAGCACGCTGATGTAGGTGATGATGCCGATCATGATGGAGCTCACCACCAAACTGATACTCACGAATGCGATGAGCACCAAGCTGATAGTATTCACGATGTCGGTCACCGAGCCCATGATGATGCCCATGTAGTCGGTATACGAGATTGCCTGCTCATCGTGACCAGCGGCTTTGACCTGCTTGTTGTACGCATCGATATAATCGAGCACGCGCTCCTTGGCCTCAAAGTCGCGCGGGAAAATCTTGACCGAAATGGGGTCCGCCTCGTCCGCATAGCCCAACGTGGTCAGATTGTTGTCGTAGGTGAGCTTCGACGCCTTGGCATAGCTCATCATGAGCGAGCTCAGGTCCTCGGCGTCCATGTTGAAGTGGATGGCACGAGCAAAGGCGTTCGCATCCACGCGCATGGCGCTCGCCAGGTTGGCAAAACTCGAAGACATCTGCGTCGCCATCTGGTCCATAAGCCCTGCCGCGCCCGCCTTGAGCTGAGCTGATACCGTCGTGGCAATCTGCTCGCTGACCGCCTTCATCACCTGATCCATAGACTGCTGCAAATACGGAGCCAGCTGCTTTTGCACATAGTCGCCCATCACCTGCTGCAGACGCTCGGCCAGGGCATCGCCGCCAAGCGCTTTGAGCTGTGCCAAAATTTGCTGGGCTGCGGCATCATTCTCAAGATATGCCGAGAATGCGGCAGCGAGCTTTGACGCGTCTTTAAGGTCTTCGGGTGACAGCGCCTTAAACTGATCAGACCGCAAAAAGCCCTCAAACAGCTGGTTGGCAAGCGTTCCCACCTGCTGCATTTGCTCGGGCGTGAGCTCCAGACCGTCAAAGATGCCCGAGAAATCTGGGGTTGGCGCTTTGGCCATGATGTCGCTGAAGTCGATGTCCTTACCAACGCCCGAAAGGTCAATGTTCAGCCCGGACAAGTCGATACCAGAAAGGTCCATACCGCCGGCCGCACCCGAGAGCGCAGACGAATCGAGAGAGAACGCGCTCTTGAGCGCCGCCTCGTCCACGCTGAACATGCTGCCCAGATCCACACCTTGCTTGGCCTCGCCCTGCAGCTCGTCGAAGGTTTTACCCGTAAAGACATCCGTCTCGGGGTGGGCAAGCTGCTCCTGCACGATCTGCGAATCGGCGGCGCGCTTCATAAGCTGGCAAGTCAGCGCATGCGTATAGGCAATGCCCGGAGTCAATGCGCTCGCGTTTGCCGTCTCGTTGGGTCGCACCACGCCCACAATGCGCACGTCGATACCGTCAGCAACCTTGGACGCCATAAAGTCGGCATCGCCGGACATGTCAGTCCACATGCCGGTCTCTTCGTTTTTGCGATAGGCATCGGCCGGCGACAACACCTTAAATGTCGTGGACAGCGCATCGTCGTAGGTAAAGTCGGCTCCGGTCTCGGGCGTCTCGACCTTACCGTCGGCCGTCATGGCACTGTTGACCAGGTCGTTGAGCTCGTCGATATCCAGCGCACCGATGCTGTAGAGCGTGTAATCGCCCACCGTGCCGCGGCTCGAAAGCACCATTACAGCTTCGTTAGCAGACGTAGGCCAATGCCCCGCCACAACATCGTACTGGCTGTCGAGCAGGTTCTGGTCGTCAATCATCTCGTTAAAGACCGAGGTTCCCATGGATTCCATGCTCACCGTTGCCGCCGAGCTCGCGCCTCCGCTCATGGCCTCGGTCATAGCGTTGGGCACCAGCCGGACAGGCTTCTCATCGCCCTTGCCGGCACGATAGACGACCGGCGTCACGCCGTAACCATACTGGATAGCGTTGACCTCTTTATCGATGCCATCGCCACCGGCATCGAGCCATGCCTTAAAGCTCGTCATATCGTTAGATTTAACACTTGCGAACATGTCCTTTACGGCCGTGACCACAGGGATCTTATCGGTCCCCTGAGCCTTGCCGCCGGTAGCGCCATCGGACGAGTCCTCGCCCTTGGACGCCTCCTCATCCGTGGCCCCCTGTCCGCCCATCATAGACGACAGGTCGTAATCTTGTTTGGAAATCGTAAGCGGGTAGCTTGAGAGCGTGTCCTCCTCGACCTTTTTGATGTAGCCGTTTACGCCGTTGGAGAGCGCCAGAATCGCCGCGATGCCAATAATGCCAATCGAACCTGCAAAGGCAGTCATGGCCGTACGGCCCTTCTTGGTCATGAGGTTTCGGGCAGAAAGCCCCAGGGCCGTCATAAAGCTCATCGAGGTTTTGCGCGTGGGTTTTGCCTCGCGATGTGCGACCGTGGCCACATCAAAGGGGTCGGAATCGTCGGTGACCTTGCCGTCCGCCAGGCTGACGATGCGCGTGGCGTACTTGTACGCCAGCTCGGGATTGTGCGTGACCATGATGACCAGACGATCGCGCGCAACGTCCTTGAGCAAATCCATAACCTGCACGGATGTCGTTGAGTCCAAGGCGCCGGTCGGCTCGTCAGCCAGCACGATTTCGGGGTCGTTGATCAAGGCGCGGGCAATGGCCACGCGCTGCATCTGCCCGCCCGAAAGCTGGTTCGGGCGTTTGTCAACGTGCTCGCCCAGACCAACCGCCTCGAGCGCCTTACGCGCACGCTGGCGGCGCTCGGCATGTCCCACGCCCGTGAGTGTAAGCGCCAATTCCACGTTTTCCAAAATGGTCTGATGCGGAATGAGGTTGTAGCTCTGAAACACAAAGCCAATGCGATTGTTTCTGTAGGCATCCCAATCGCGGTCGCTGAAGTCCTTGGTCGAGATGCCATCGATCAGCAGGTCGCCGGAATCGAAATGGTCGAGTCCACCAATGACGTTGAGCATCGTAGTTTTACCCGAGCCCGAAGGACCCAGGATGGCTACAAACTCGTTATCGCGAAAAGACAGGCTCACGCTGTCGAGCGCCACCTGCGTAAACGACTGCGCAACATACCTTTTGCAAATATCTTTGAGATCCAGCATGGACGGCAACCTCTCCCCCGCCGTTCGCGTTCGCCACGTTTGACCTACTCTATCAGCTTTTTTGCCGGTACCAGTAAGGAATGTAACGAACAAAAAACGGGACGGCACGCCGTATGGCGCACCATCCCGCACATAGCATCGAAGATGTGACAAAGGGACTGCCCCTTTGTCACACCTTTGTCGCATTCGAACCTACTGTCCGCTCTTCGCGAGTGCCTGATCGATCAGTTTGTTGAGCGCCTCGCGCTGCTCAGCGGAGTTGATACCGCCCATGATCGGCTCTCCCACGATGTTGCCGTTCTGGTCGATCACGTAGGTGGTCGGGAACGAGTAGAGGTTTGAGGTGAACTTTCCGGCCTCGCTATCCGACTTAAACCAGATGTTTTTATACGTCACGCCCTTCTTGGAAAGCACGTCCTTGGCATCGGCCACCTCGTCTTTGTTGCCGGCGAGCGTAAAGGAATTAACGCCCACGACCTGACCGCCCTTCTCGGCAAGCTCCTTGTTGAGCTTCTCCAGATCGCCCAGCTCTCCCACGCACGGCTTGCAGGTGGTAAACCAGAAGTTCATGACGGTGACCTTGTTCTTGGAGAACAGCTCGTCGCTGTTTACATCGTTGCCGTCCAAGTCCTTGCCCTTAAAGCTAGGGAACTTCGTCTCCTCGCTCTCGCCGTTGGTCATCCCTGCGGCCGAAGCATCAACGCTCTCCCCCTCGCCGGGCGTGCTGCCACATCCGGGGAACTCCTTCTCCAGCGCCATGAGCTTGTCCTCGATCTCCTTGACCTGCTGCGCGCCGGCCTTAAGCGTCTTGAGCTCGTCAGCTGTAAACTGGTCCTTGGCGCCCTCGATGGTATCAAGCAAAAAGTCGCCGTAGTTCTTGCCGTCCTCAATCATGGGAGTGTCTTTGTTGGCCGCAAGGAACACCTTTTCCCATAGGGCGTTATCACTCGCAAAGATCTCGTTTTCCTTTTGCAGCAGCTGCTGGTACAGCTCGGCCGCCTCCTCGGCGCTCGACGGCTTTTGCGCCACAAGCTCGGCAATCTGCGCATCGCCGCTCGCGGTATCCTTCGCGTCGCCCTTGGGGGCAGAGCACGCCGCGAGCGTCAGCGCCAGCACGGGCAGCATCAACAGAGCCGCAATTTTTGACAGTTTCATGGTTCCTCCGTTTATATCGAAGCTTGTATAGGGACCTATTTGTTTTCGCAGGCTTGCGTGGGCTGCGCGGACTTGTCGCCCGTCGCGCCCAGCCCGTAGCGAAAGCTAATGGCATCGACGGGGCACGCGCCCACGCATTTGCCGCAACGAATGCACTCGGCATGGTCGGGTGTACGCGTAACGTCCACGTCCATCTGGCACACCCTGGCGCACTTGCCGCACGAGACGCACTTGCCCTGGTCAACCTGGATCCCCAGTAACGACACCTTGTTCATAAGCGCATAAAATGCACCGAGGGGGCAAATCCATTTACAGAAGGGGCGATAGAACAGTACGCTCAGCACCGCAACCACAATGAGAATCGCGAGCTTCCAGGTAAAGAGCTTTCCCAGCGCGGAGCGGATTCCCACGTTCATGATGGACAGCGGAATCGCGCCCTCGAGCACACCTTGCGGGCAGATGTACTTGCAAAAGAACGGGTCGCCCATACCCACATCGTTGACCACCAAGACGGGCAGCAGCACCACGGCAAACAGCAGCACGGCATACTTGATGTACGTGAGCGGCTTGAGCTTTTTCGTGGAGAGCTTTTTGCTGGGAATCTTGTGCAAAAGCTCTTGCAGCCATCCAAACGGGCACAAAAAGCCGCATACAAAACGTCCCAGCAGCACGCCGATTAGAATGAGCGTTCCGGTGACGTAATACGAAAAGCTGAACTTAGACGATCCCACCACCGACTGAAACGACCCGATGGGGCACGCACCCGAGGCCGCTGGACACGAGTAGCAGTTAAGCCCCGGCACGCAGACGGCTTTGCCGGCTCCCTGGTAGATACCGCCCTTGGCAAAGTTAGGCAGGTGAATATTGGTCGCAAGCGTCGCCGCCGCCTGAATCAATCCGCGGAATCTCGCCAAAAGATGCGATGCAGTGTTTTTTCTTTTATCCAATTCCGATACACTCCAAGCACAGCCTGATTGCCTTGGCCAGCACGGCATCTGCCTCGCCGCGCATAACGCCAAAGCACACCATGGCTACCCCAACGATCAGCAAAGCCACCTGCGCCACAGGCTTAATCGCTTTGAACAATCTGACCACTCCTTTCGTTTCGCGACCCATTGGACCATACCGACTATAAAATCCGTGTTAAGCGTGAATGACTATGCAAGGAGAACGTTATGCGCATCTTGGTCGTCGAGGACGAGCGGGCGCTGTGCGATGCGATCGCACGCAGCCTGCGCAACTTGGCCTATAGCGTCGACTGCTGCTACGACGGGCAGCAGGCCCTCGACCTGCTCGATATCGAGACCTTTGATCTTGTCGTGCTCGACCTCAATCTCCCCCATGTCGACGGCATGACCGTGCTCAGGCAACTCAGAATTACCGATTGCGAGACCAAGGTGCTCGTGCTCTCGGCACGCGGCGAGGTCACCGACAAGGTAGCAGGGCTCGATGCGGGCGCCAACGACTACCTCACCAAGCCGTTCCATCTTGACGAGCTGGCAGCACGTATCCGTAGCCTCACGCTCAGACGCTTTACGCAAAGCGACGTTGTCCTGACCTGTGGCTCGCTGAGCTTTGACACCAAAGCGCGCGTCGCCTCCGTGGGCGGCGAGACCCTATGCCTCACGCGCAAGGAGACCGGCATCTTGGAATACCTGATGCTTAACCAGGGGCGGCCGGTGAGCCAGGAAGAGCTTATCGAGCATGTATGGGACAGCAGCGTCAACAGCTTTAGCAACGCGACCCGCGTGCACATCTCGTCGCTGCGCAAAAAGCTGCGCGGTGCGTTGGGGCACGACCCCATCCGCAACCGAATCGGCGAAGGCTACGTTATGGAGGACGGCAAATGAAGCGGCTGTCTCTGCAGTGGCGCATCACGTTGATGACGGCCCTGCTGGTATGCTCGACCTGCGTACTTATGAATTGTCTGGTTGGCTACTCCGGCATGCGCTACATGGACTCGATTGGTGCAGAAGCGTCGGCGCACAGCAAGGTGGAGGCGGCCTCGCCCAGCTCATTTGACCCGACAAACAAAGAGCTCGACGACGCGCTGACCATCGTCGTGAACGACGCCCAAGAATCGTTTGGCGCGACGAGCTGGTATATAACTGCGGCGGTGACGCTGCTCGGCGGCGTGCTGGCCTACTTTGTAAGCGGACATGCGCTGCGGCCGTTGCGCTTCTTTGCGACGCAAGTCGAGAGCGTGCGGCCCGACAACCTCGCCGACACAAAAATCAGCGAGGACGTGCCCTCTGAACTCAGGCGCTGCAGCGCGTCGTTTAACGACATGATTGCCCGCCTTGACGAGGGATTTTCCGCACAAAGACAGTTTACGGGCAATGCGGCGCACGAGCTGCGCACGCCACTTGCGCTCATGCAGGCCCAGGTCGAGCTGTTTTGCGCCGAGCACCCCGACGTCGACGCCGATACAGCGAGCCTGCTCGGGCTGCTGCAGGAGCAGACCGAGCGAATGACGCACAT
The DNA here is from genome assembly GCA_019424925.1 of Collinsella sp. Classification (GTDB taxonomy): domain Bacteria; phylum Actinomycetota; class Coriobacteriia; order Coriobacteriales; family Coriobacteriaceae; genus Collinsella. Next base: position 10,387 of record JAHYYO010000029.1, on the reverse strand, counting down.
GACAAAGACCCTGCTCGAGATGAGCGAGCTGCGCAGTGTCCCTTGCAACGATGTGATTGACCTAGCGCCGATGATCGAAGAAGTGCTCACGGACCTGGCACCCCTTGCCGAGCAAAAAGACATCACGCTTACAAGTGAGGGCGACGCGCAAACGATCGGCAGCGACACGCTGATCTATCGGTTGCTGTTCAACTTGACCGAAAACGCCATACGTTACAGCGCGCCCAACTCGACCGTGCAAATCAACGCCTGCGCCGAAGGCGACCACGTGCTGCTACGCGTGCGCGACCAGGGGCCGGGCGTTCCCGAGCAATACCAGACGAGCATCTTTCAGCCCTTCTTTCGTGTCGACAAATCGCGCAGCAGGGCATACGGCGGCGTGGGGCTGGGGCTTGCGCTGGTCTGGGAGATCGCCGCGCTCCACGGCGGCTCCATCGAGGTCGAAAAGAGCTCGGAGCGCGGAACGACCATGCTCGTAACTCTTCCCACTCGCGCACTCGGCTCATTAAAATAACGAACGGGATGGCACGCCGCGTGGCGTACCATCCCGCACATAATATCGAGGATGTGACAAAGGGGCTGTCCCTTTGTCACATCTGCTAGTTCTCGTCGCCTGCCAGCTGAGTTAGCTTACTCCCACTCGACCGTGCCAACGGGCTTCGGCGTGAGGTCGTAGCAAACGCGGCAAATACCGGGGACCTCGGCGGTCACGCGAGCGGTAATGCGCCTGAGCAGCGCCCAGTCGAGCTCAGGCACCTCGGCGGTCATGACGTCGACGGTGTTGATGCAGCGAATAATGCAGGGCCAGTCGTAGGCGCGCTTGCCCTCGCGCACACCGGTAGCGCGGAAATCGGGCACTACGGCAAAGTACTGCCAGATGGTCAGGCCGGCCTTGTCGATCTCTTCGCGCACGATGGCATCGGCCTCGCGCAGCGCCTCGAGACGGTCACGGGTGATGGCGCCAAGGCAGCGGACGCCCAGGCCAGGACCGGGGAACGGCTGACGCTCAACCATGTTCTCGGGCAGGCCGAGCTCGCGGCCCACGACGCGCACCTCGTCCTTGTACAGCAGCTTAACGGGCTCGCAGAGCTCAAACTGCAGGTCCTCGGGCAGGCCGCCAACGTTGTGGTGAGCCTTCACGCCGTCCTGCGACTCCAGAATGTCGGGGTAGATGGTGCCCTGGGCGAGGAAACTGACCTCGTCACCGACCTTGCGGGCCTCCTCCTCGAACACGCGGATGAACTCGGCGCCGATAATCTTGCGCTTGGCCTCGGGCTCGTCGACGTCGACGAGTTTATCGAGAAAGCGGTCGGTGGCGTCCACGTAAACCAGGTTGGCGTCCATCTGATTCTGGAACACGTCGATGACCTGCTCGCTCTCGCCCTTGCGCATGAGTCCATGGTTCACATGCACGCAGATAAGCTGCTTGCCGATGGCCTTGATCAGCAGCGCCGCGACAACAGAGCTGTCGACGCCGCCAGAAAGGGCCAGCAGAACCTTCTTGTCACCGATCTGCTCGCGGATTGCGGTGACCTGCTCGTCGATGAACGCCTGAGCAAGTTCGGGAGTGGTGATACGCACCATATCGTCGGGACGCTTGTTGGGATCCATGCAGGGCTCCTTTTCGGGTCGATGGAACGCGCCGCACATATGCAAACGCGCTGTCATATGACCTCATTATATGCAGAGCGAGGTTCGTTTCCCATCGCTTCGGCAGAGCTTTTTGCAGGGGCGGCAGTTTTTCCTTATGCCAAGGTCAGCCATGCCTCGACAACCACCTTAAGAGCATCGCAATAGACTCTTCCTTTATACGTTCGGCATAATCGTAGGCGATACCCACAAATTCCAGTCCCGAGCAACAGGAGTACAATTGCTGCTAATGTTGCCAGCCGTTGGGAGATGGAAGATGGACTGCGATGGCTACCCATGCGTTCCCATGCCGTTGATGTGCACCGCCTTTGTGCCGGGGCAGATTGACGCTGCGGTTGCAGGCATTTCCGACCCCGATTCGCGCACCATCGCCACGGCAGAAGCGCTGTACTTTCGCGGACAGGCCACCCTTGCCGCCGAGACAGCACGTCCCTATCTTGACGCCACCGACCCCGCACTGCGCTATTCCGCATGCTTTATCTGCGGATATGCCAGTCTGTCGCTCAACCGTATCGCCGATGCCCGCCGTTGCCTTGCGGGCATCCTCGATACGCCAACTGACGAGGAATCGCCCGCCGTCCACGCCACGCATATCCTGTTCGCCTCGGCCGCGAGCGTCCTGCTGCACTTGCCTTCCCCGTATTCCGCCGAAGAGTTTTATCCGCTTGCGGCGCATCTGCCCGAAGGCCTGCGCCTGTTCGCCAGCTACGTGATGGCGCATGCCTTATATCTGCGCGGTGAATACGGCCGCAGCCTGGGCATGGTGGAAAATGCCCTGATCATGAAACAGGGAAGCTATCCCATCTCGGAACTGTTCCTGCACTTGGCGGCTTCCATGGCATGCATGAGCCTCAAGGACATCGACGCCGCAAAGGCACACTTCGGAGCCGCTTGGGACATTGCGCGTCCCGACGGCCTTATCGAACTCATCGGCGAGCACCACGGCCTTTTGCAGGGGCTTATCGAGGCATGCTTAAAATCGCAATACCCCGACGATTTCGCTCGCATCATCGAGATCACGTATCGATTCAGCTACGGTTGGCGGCGCATCCACAACCCCGATTCGGGCGAGGACGTGGCCGACGATCTAACGACCACGGAGTTCACCATGGCCATGCTCGCCTGCCGCGGGTGGACCAACGTCGAAATCGCACGCCATATGGGAGTATCGCCGGGCACCGTCAAAAACCGCCTATCCGGCGTATACACCAAGCTTGGCATCGGCACGCGCGCGGAGCTGGTCGCGCATATGTTGCGTTAGCGACCGGGCTGCCAAGCGCATCGAACACGTTCCGGAACCCGGCACTTCGCTCGATCAATTTGGACATTTTGACCCTTGAACGGCACTACCGCCACGGGGCACCTTCTCGCAAAGACAGCAACGTCCCCCTTACGGCAGCCGCTGCAGCACTCGCCGCGGCAGGCGCCGGCCTCGTCGCCTACAGCGCCCGCCGCACGGCGGTCGAAAAAGACACCGCCAATGAGGACAATTCGGATAGGACTCGCTAGCTCCTAGTTACTTTTGTGAGAGACGTCGACTCGGCTCATTGAACATCAAAATGGGCTGGTTCTGGATACCCAGAGCCAGCCCATTGCACATTAAATGTCGTCTGAGGAGTCGAGTTCTGCCTCGAGCTTGGCACGGCGTCTTTTCGCCGTGAAAAACGTTGCGCACAGGACAGCAAACGTGGCCGCGAAAATCGTCGCACCGCAGAACACGCCCGTGGCCAGGTTCGCCAACCAAAAGACGCTTTCGAGCGATACGATCTGCGCCTCAGCGACACAGCGCATTGCGGCAATAACAAGCGCGAACGCGGCGCCGCTAAGACCGCTGACAAGCAGGAAATATCCAACAGGAAGATGCTCGGTTTGCCCAAAACGATTGGTATCGACATAGCCCTTCCGCGTTTGCAGTCCTGCGCAAATCAACATCACGAGAACGAGCCACAAATACATGGCTGCCTCGAACGGCGTTGCAAAGCCATGCGGCATTTCACTAGCGTCGCTGTGAACCCACGCAACCTGTCGAGCTATAAACTGGTAGAAAAAGATCATCAACATGCCAAACGAAAGCAGCACGAAGCCAATCTTGTAGATCTTCGCGTTCTCAGCCTCCAGGCGTTCATCCTTTGGGCCGGCATATTCACGCCACTTTTGCACGATTTTCAGATCTTCATATTTCATAGTGAACTCCTAAAGAGCATTAGGGTCGGCGTCGGTTTCGTCTTCCCAAAACAAGTCGTTCAACGTAACGCGCAGCGCCTTACAGATTGCCACGCACAAATTGAGCGTGGGGTTGTAGCCGCCCGCCTCGATAAGGCCGATGGTTTGGCGCGTAACGCCCACGGCTTGGGCTAAGTCAGCTTGCGAAAGGCCAGCCGCCGCGCGTGCCGCCTTCATGCGTAGGTTCTTTTTGCCCGGCATGGAGTTCCTTTCGTAGTAATGGACAGATATCCGTTGCAACATGACAGAAATATATTGCATCCTTCACAAGATGTCAACTATATCTGTCATTATGGAAACCATGTCCGCCATCGCCATGTGGACATAACAATTTCGATTCGCTATTCAAACTTACTCGGACAAAACCGACTCGGTTTTGTCCGAGTAAACTCGAGCATAAACTTATTCATGCGATACAATTAACTCGGATAAAACCGAGTCGGAAGGAACCGAGTAAGTGGAATTCATTGGCAGGGAGCTTGAACTCGCCCGTATTAAGAAAACACTCAATGCGCCCGAGCAGCGCAATGTTCTCATTTACGGAAGGCGTCGCGTCGGCAAAAGTGAGCTCATCAAGCAGGCGCTAACCGATTTATCGGACGTCGCAACGATCTATTACGAGTGCCGCCAAACCTCCGAGGCAGACAACCTCGAGAGTCTGTCCGCCCTTGCTGCTGAAGCGCTAAGCTTTCCTCCGCTCGCCTTCACGGGCATCCGCGAGCTCATCGAATTTCTGTTTGCCCAAGCCAAAGACAAGAACATTACCCTCGTTCTCGACGAATACCCCTACTTGAGAGATGCGGTTAAAGGCTTAGACAGCATTCTCCAGACCTCAATCGACGCTCACAGGGAAGACTCACGTTTAAACATTGTCCTGTGCGGCTCCTATGTTGAGATTATGAAATCTCTCATCGAGCATGAAAGCCCCCTCTACGGGCGAATTGATCTCGCGCTTGAGCTTAAGCCCATGGATTACTTTGACGCTGCAAAGTTCTATCCCGCGTTCTCACCCGAGGACAAGGTGCGGCTCTATAGCGTTTTTGGCGGCATCCCCTTTTACAATCGCCTCATCGATCAGTCCCAAAGCGTACGCGACAATATCATCGAGCTCGTCACAGAACCTGGCGCCCGCTTAGAAAGCGAAGTACCGTCCTATCTCAACGCCGAGATCTCGAAGATGACCAACGCCAACGAAGTTTTCGGGGCTCTCGCACAAGGTTACTCCCGTTGGGGGGACGTGCTGGCACAGTCGCACGTCTCGAGCGGTCCGGCCATGGCAGACGTACTCGACAAGCTCATGTCACTCGAAATCGTCCAAAAGCGTGCACCCATCAACGACCCTACGAATAAGCGCAAGTCTGGCTACTTTGTGGTGGACCCACTTTCGCTCTTTTACTATCGCTACGTCTTCCGCAATGCTTCTGCGCGTCAGCTGCTCGACCCGGAAGTCTTCTATGATCGTCACGTCTCCCAAGACTTCGAGGAAAACTACACTCCACATATGTTCGAGGAGATCTGCCGTCAATACCTCGTACGGCAAAACAGGACTGGCAAGATCGAACCGGCTTTCGATGCCATAGGCAAGTACTGGTACGACGATCCCGCAAACAAAACGAGCGGCGAATTCGATGTGGTAACGCAAGACCCCGAGGGCTACGCATTCTACGAAGCAAAGTTCCGCAAATCCCCCGTCACGCAAAAAATGGTCGACGAGGAAATCGCCCAAGTCGAGGCAACGGGGCTCAAGTGCCATCGCTACGGATTCTTCTCCCGTTCGGGCTTCGAAGCTGACGAAAGCGATCGAACCGTCTTCATCGACCTGCCGCAGATGTTTGAATAGGACAGACCCCACCCGCATCCCAAGCATCCATTATCTAATCGAACGATTGTTCGATGGATTTCGTGTTGGCTAGAATCGCCTATGGGCTGGGCTATGCTAACTTGACTATCTATATGACTTAAACGCAGCAAAGGAGCATCGAGAGAGCGAGTATGGCAAAAAACACCGCAAACTATGGTAACGACAGCATCCGCCAGCTCAAGGACGAGGAGCGCGTACGTCTGCGCCCCGCCGTCATCTTTGGCTCGGACGGACTCGACGGCTGCGCGCATGCCGCCTTCGAGATCCTGTCCAACGCCGTTGACGAGGCGCGCCAGGGCTACGGCAAGCTCATCACCCTCACCGCCTTTCGCGATGGCTCCATCCAGGTAGAGGACAACGGCCGCGGCTGCCCGCTCGACTGGAACCCCTCCGAGAAGCGCTTTAACTGGGAGCTCGTCTTTTGCGAGCTCTACGCCGGCGGCAAGTATAACAACAACCAGGGCGGCGACTACGACTTCTCGCTCGGCACCAACGGCCTGGGCTCCTGCGCGACCCAGTACGCCTCCGAGTACATGGACGTCACCGTCTGGCGTGACGGTAACAAGTACTCCTTACACTTTAAGAAGGGCAAGGTCGTCGGCGCCAAAAAGAAGGCGCTCGAGATTGAGCCCAGCGACGAGGACCGCACCGGCACCACCATCAAGTGGCGCCCCGATCTTGAGGTCTTCACCTCCATCAGCATCCCCCACGATTGGTATCGCGAGACCATGCGCCGCCAGGCCGTGGTCAACGCCAACGTTACCTTCCGCCTGCGCATCGAGGGCGACGATGGCGAGTTTTCCGAAGAGGACTTTTGCTACCCCAAGGGCATCGAGGACTATGTGCTCGAGAAGGTCGGTGCCGACTACCTCACCGAGCCCTTCTTTATCGAGGCCGACCGCCGCGGTCGCGACCGCGAGGACCTGCCCGACTACAACGTCAAGATTACCGCGTGCATGTGCTTCTCGCGCACCTTCATGATGCAGGAGTACTACCACAACTCGTCATGGCTCGAGAACGGCGGTTCGCCCGAAAAGGCCGCCCGTAGTGCTCTGACCAGCGCCATCGATGCCTACATCAAGCAACAGGGCAAGTACAACAAAAACGAGAGCGGCATTAAGTGGCAGGACGTCCAGGACTGTCTGGTGCTGGTGACCAACTGCTTCTCCACCCAGACGTCCTACGAAAACCAGACTAAGAAGGCCATCAATAACCGCTTTATCCAGCAGGCGATGACGGCATTCTTTAAGGAGCGCCTCTCGACCTATCTGATCGAGAACAAAGACGCCGCCAACAAGATCATGGAGCAGGTGCTCATCAACAAGCGCTCGCGCGAGAACGCCGAGAAGACGCGCCAGAGCATCAAGACCAATCTGCAGCAGAAGACCGACATGGCCAACCGCGTGCAGAAGTTCATCGACTGCCGCTCCAAAGACAAGGACCGTCGCGAGATCTACATCGTAGAGGGCGACTCGGCAGCAGGCGCCATCCGCACCTCGCGCGATGCCGAGTTCCAGGGCGTTATGCCCGTTCGCGGTAAGATCCTCAACTGCCTGAAGGAGGACTACCCGCGCATCTTTAAGTCCGACATCATCATGGACCTCATGCGCGTGCTGGGCTGCGGCGTAGAGATCAAGGACAAGCGCATCAAGAACCTCGGTGCCTTTGACCTGGATAATCTCAACTGGAACAAGGTCATCATCTGTACGGACGCCGACGTCGACGGTTATCACATCCGCACGCTCGTACTCACCATGCTCTACCGCCTGGTGCCCACACTTATCGACGAGGGCTACGTGTATATCGCCGAGTCGCCGCTCTACGAGATCAACTGCAAAGAGAAGACCTACTTTGCCTACACCGAGCTCGAGAAGAACGGCATCCTCAAGGAGATTGGCGACCAGAAGTGCTCGATCAACCGCTCCAAGGGTCTTGGTGAGAACGATCCGGACATGATGTGGCTCACCACCATGAACCCCGAGACGCGCCGCCTGATCAAGGTGGAACCCGAGGACGTCACCAAGATGGAAACCATGTTCAACCTTTTGCTTGGCAACGACGAGGCAGGCCGCAAGCGCCATATCACCGAGCACGGCAAGGAATACCTGGACCAGCTGGACCTGCAGTAGCAGCAAATCGATAACGACGGCCCATAAGAAGTTCAAGAGGAAATCGTGGCAAAGAAGAAGACGAAGAACCAGCCCAAGAAAAAGCAGGTCAACGCCGAGAACGTCATCGGCCTGCACTCCGAGGTCACCGATCAGCCAATCACGCAGACGCTCGAGGTCAACTACATGCCCTACGCCATGAGCGTCAACGTCTCGCGTGCATTCCCCGAGATCGACGGCTTTAAGCCCTCGCATCGCAAGCTGCTCTACACTATGTACAAGATGGGTCTGCTCAAGGGCGAGCGCCAGAAGAGCGCCAACATCGTGGGTCAGACCATGAAGCTCAACCCGCACGGCGACGCCGCGATCTACGAGACGATGGTGCGCCTGGCGACGGGTAACGAAGCGCTGCTTGCCCCCTTCGTGGAGTCGAAGGGCAACTTTGGCAAGTACTATTCGGGCGACCTGAGCTACGCCGCCTCGCGTTACACCGAGGCCAAGCTCTCCCCCATCAGCGCCGAGATCTTCAAGGACATCGACAAGGACCCGGTCGACTTCGTCGACAGCTACGACGGTGCCATGAAGGAGCCGCGTCTGCTGCCCACCACGTTCCCCAACATCCTCGTCTCGGCCAACAAGGGCATCGGCGTCGCTATGGCGTCCGATATCTGCGGCTTCAACCTCAACGAGGTCTGCACCGCCACGATGCACTACTTGCAGGACCCCGACTGCGACCTGCTCGAGTACATGCCCATGCCCGATTTCTCGACCGGCGGTGAGATCATCTACCGCCGCGAGGAGATGGAAAAGATCGTCGAGACCGGCCTTGGCAGCTTCCAGATTCGCTCCCGCTGGCGTTGGATTCCCGAAGAGCGCATCATCGAAGTCTACGAGATCCCCTACACCACCAAGACCGATGTCATCATCGAGCGCATCGTCAAACTCTCCAAGGAGGGCAAGGTCAAGGAGATCGCCGACATCCGCGACGAGACCGACCTTTCGGGCCTGCGTATCGCCATCGACCTTAAGCGCGGTGTCGACCCCGACAAGCTCATGGCCAAGCTCTATCGCTCGACCACGCTGCAGGATTCGTTCTCGTGCAACTTCAACGTACTCGTCGACGGCTATCCCCGTGTTATGGGCGTGCGCCAGATCTTGCACGAGTGGGTCGCATGGCGTATTGAGTCCACGCGTCGCCGCATTAACTTTGACCTGGGCAAAAAGTCCGAGCGCCTGCACCTGCTGCACGGCCTCGAGGCGATTTTGCTCGACATCGACAAAGCCATCGCCATCATCCGCGGCACCAAGCTCGAAGCCGAGGTCGTGCCCAACCTTATGAAGGGTTTCGACATCGACGAGACCCAGGCCGAGTTTGTCGCCGAGCTCAAGCTCCGCAACATCAACGAGGAGTACATCCTCAACCGCACCAAGGACATCGCCAAGCTCGAGGGTGAGATCGCCGAACTTGAGGAGATCCTTTCAAGCGAGAACAATATCAAGAAGGTCATCAGCGACGAACTGGCCGCGGTTAACAAGAAGTACGTGATGCCGCGCCGCACGGGCAGGATCGAGCCCCACGAAGTCGTCGAGGTGAGCCTGGAGCCCGAGGTCGAGGAATACCCGGTGACCATCATGCTCTCGCGCGATGGCTACCTTAAGAAGATGACGGACCGCGTGCTCAAGAAGGCCGCTACGCTCAAGTACAAGGACGGCGACAAACCCTTTATCGAGCTCCCGTCCTCCAATACGCACGAGCTGCTCGTGTTTACCAACAAGAGCCAGGTATACAAGTGCAAGGTCGCGGCGTTCGAGGATACCAAGTCGGCCCAGCTGGGCTCGTATCTGCCCACCGACCTCGAGATGGAACCCGACGAAAGCGTGATCTGGGTCATCGACCCCGAGGACTACAAGGCCGACGTGCTGTTTGTCTTTGAGAACGGCCGCGTAGTGCGCGTCGCACTTGCCGGATACGTCACCAAGACCAACCGCAAGCGCCTCAAGAACGCCATCTACGGTGGCAGCAAGCTGCTGTATGCGCAGGTACTCAAGGAAGACCGCGACCTCGCGCTGGTCTCGAGCGACTACCGCCTGATGAACTTCAACACGTCGCTGCTCAAGACCAAGACGACTACCAACACGCAGGGCGTACAGGCCTTTACCGCCAAGAAGGGCCGCTCGGTCACCACCGTCGGCACGACCGAGGAAATCCTTGGCGCCGGCGTCTCCGCCGAGAAGTTCACCGCGCAGAGCCTGCCTTCTGCCGGTGCCCTCATGAAGGAAAACGACATGCCGAGCCTGTTTGACTAGGACGACGGCAGCCAAACCGTCATGGTTTAACTAAGCAGCGGGGCCCGGAGCGCAGCAACATCGCGCTCCGGGCCCCATGCATTACAGCAGCATCATCCCTATAGACAAAATGCCGCATAAAGTGGAACAGACATCAGCCCATCATTCATTCCGAAGGGCTTAGTCGATAGCCTGATTCGGCGCACGCCCGGATGGGTCTTTTTAAGTGAGGACAGGCTTCGAGATCTTGTGTTCTCTC
>JAHYYO010000028.1:0-20067 GCA_019424925.1 Collinsella sp. | reverse complement strand
CGTAGCCCGAGACGGTCCCGGGCTGACAATTTCGACTGTAATGGACGTTCTTAAATGACTAGGTTGGGCACATTGCTTTGAGATGTTATTTAATCGGCTTTGATGGCCATTAAGCCGGCTACCTGCTCAAAGAAATTAGCGGCATTCATCTGCTATCGAAAATAATGCTCAAAAAATCGTCCGAGAAGTCGCGGGGCGATTTTTGATGCGTCGCGCGTCAAGTGATTTGGCAAGTTCTTGGTTAGATATTGGTCAGTTTTGGGGCAACCTTGCCAAAAGCTTGACGGATGCAGATTTAGACGTCGACGAATGAACACTTCGATTGCGATTCAAGCAAAATTCTGGGCTGATTCTCGATAATCGCTTCCAATCGTCCCTTGCCGCGTGCCGCCCTCGCGTACAATCTGCTCCGACATTCGCGCGCCGTCCGGCGCTTAAGAGGGGAGGGCCCCATGGCAAACGAGATTTGGACCATCAAGCGTTGTCTCGAGTGGACCAAGGAGTACCTGGCCGAGCGCGGCGAGGAGCACCCCCGTCTTTCTGCCGAGTGGCTGCTCTGCGCTGCCACGGGTTTGGCACGCATCGACTTATATATGCGCATGGACGAGACGCTTAACGCGGCTCAGCTCGAGACCATGCACGCGGCCGTTGTTCGTCGCGCTAAAGGTGAACCGCTGCAGTACATCACCGGCAGCACGCAGTTTCGCATGATCGACGTCACGTGCGCCCCCGGCGTGCTCATTCCGCGTCCCGAGACCGAGATGCTCGTCGAGGAAGTCCTCAATTATCTGGATGCCGAGGTGCTGAGCCCCGAGGCTGCTGCCCGTCAGCGTGTTGAGCTGCCTTGGAACGATGAGGTCGAGGAGGCACGCAAGGCTGAGGCCGCGCTGGCAGACGAACGCGCGACCGCCGAGCGCCGTGCCGCCAACCTGACGGCCGCCGATGAGGCTGCGCTGGGTAGCGACGTGCTCGGCAGCCGTGCCTATGCCGAGGAGCTGGCCGACCGCGAGGCCGAGGAAGCCGCCGCGCAGGCAGCAGAAGCCGAAGTCGCGGAAGCCGCCGAGTCCGAGCTCGACGAATACGGCATCGCCATCGAGGGTGCCGACCAGGAGACGGCTTCAGCTCAGGATGCCGCTTCGCCTGCCCCAGCCGAGCCCCGCATCGCCCGCGTTCTCGAGGTCGGCTGCGGCACGGGCTGCATCTCGCTCTCCCTTGCCTGGGAGCGCCGCGGCCACGTTACCTGCACCGCCACCGATATCGAGCCGCGCGCTATCGATCTGGCCACCAAAAACCGCGACGCGCTCGGTCTCACATCCGATGAGGTCGCCTTTAGCCTCACCAACCTGGTGAGTTCCATTCCCCGCGAAGAGTGGGGCACCTTTGATGTGCTTGTCTCCAATCCGCCCTACATTCCGACCGACGTCATGCGCTCACTGCCGCACGAGGTCAAGGACTTCGAGCCCGACCTGGCGCTTGAGGGCGGCGCCGACGGCCTCGATATCTTCCGCCGCCTGCTCAATGCGGCGCCTTACATGCTGCGCGCCGGCGGCCTGTTTGCCTGCGAGCTCTACGAGGGTGCCCTCGACGCCGCCGCCGAGCTCTGCCGCCAGGCGGGTCTCTCGGACGTGCGCATCGTCCGCGACCTCACCGATCGCCCCCGCATCGTCCGAGCCATCGTCACCGAGCCCAAACAGCGCCAGTAATATTTATTAACTGGTTAGCAAAAATTATAAACTAGTTTATAATTAGGACGGCTGAAAGAGGTCGGCCCATGCAACCTCCTACCTTTCGGGAAATCATTGCCCTACTCAAGCACGATGGATTCGTGAAGGTCGCGCAAGTCGGTAGTCATGCTAAGTATGTTTCTGGCGACCGTGTTGTCACCGTGAACGGCTCTGGTGGTGATCGACCAAAGAAGGGCACGTGGGCAAGTATTCGTCGCCAAGCTGGATGGTAGTTGGAGGCAAAATGAGGCAGCGATTTACCTATGACTGCGTTCTCATAAAAGAAGACGACGGGTACTGCGCTAGCTTCCCGCAGATTCCTGGCGCCTTTGCCGATGGCGACACGCGCGAAGAAGCGATTGCCCATGCCACCGAGGCGCTGATGGCGTTTTTGGCCGACGACCTCAACAACGGTTTGACTCCGGCAGGGTACGAACGCTCGGCCGAGGTCGTGGCCCTTTCAGTCGAAATCGACCACGAGGACGCTCGGGAAGCGGCGTGCCGAACATTTAAAGACGCAGCGCTGGACCTCAAAGTCTCCGCTCCGCGGATTACCGCGCTGGTCAAAGCCGGAAAGCTCGATGTTGAACTTGTCGACGGCCGTCGGATGATAACGATAGACAGCATCGAGCGCTACGCCGCCCAAAAACGCCACGCCGGCAGGCCAAAGAAGTTCATCGCAGTCCAATGACCCCCTCACTTTCACCGACTACTAAAGCCGCTCACCAAACCAACATGCACTCTGGCCAAATAGGTTGAACGTTTCGTGCGAGAATGCCCCTCAGTAAACAAACTTTCACCAGAGCGTAAGGGGCTGGCATACACATGCAGACGGTCTATCGGGTATACGAGGGAACGCGCGAGCCGCATCGGCTCGCCGTCGAGCGCACGGCCGAGGTGCTCGGCCGCGGCGGCCTGGCCTTGATCCCGACCGAGACCGTCTACGGTGTCGCCGTGGCAGTCAACGCCTTCTCGGACGCCGTGCCCCAAGATACAAGCGAATTCCCATCGTGGCCGCGCGATCCGCAGGCTGTCGTCAATGGCGCCGCGGTCCCTGCGCTCGGTACCGGCTACCGCCGCATCTTTACCCTCAAGCAGCGCAAACTCACCCAAACGGTCGCCTGGCTGGTTGATAATGCCGAAGCACTCGACCGCTATGGCGTGGATATCCCGGAAGATGCCCGCGTACTTGCGCGACGATGCTGGCCGGGAGCCCTGACTATCGTGGTCAAGGCGGCTCCCTGCGTGCCGACCTTTATGCGTGCTGCCGACGACACCGTGGCCCTGCGCGCTTCGGCCTCTCCCGTGGTCCAAGCGCTCATCCGCGCCTGCGGCAGTCCCCTTGCCTGCACGAGCGCCAACACACACGGCGCGCCCTCGCCGGCAAGCTTTGCCGCCGTCGAAGGTCGCATCCTGGAGGGGGTCGATGTTGCCGTCGACGCCGGCGAGACCCCGTGTCGCGACGCCTCGACCATCGTGTCGTTCCAGCACGGCGGGCTCCAGATCCTGCGCCAAGGCGCACTTCCCGCATCAGAGATCGAACGGGTCCTGTCCGACCCGATGCAATAGAAAGGTGTAAGCGATGTCGTTGAATCTGGGCAGCCTGGGCATGGAAGATGCCTCGTTTAACTTTGGCGGTTCCTACATCATGGCGCTCGACTGCGGCACCACCTCGGTACTTGCGACCATCGTCGACGAGTACGGCTGCATCGTCGCGCAGGCACGTCGTAGCGTCAAAACCAGCTTCCCGCGTCCCGGTTGGATAGAGCAAGACCCCATGGAGGTGCTTGCCAGCCAGATCGGCGTGATGATGGAGGTCCAGTTTAAGAGCGGTATCCATTCTGACCGCATCGCCGCCATCGGTATCTCCAACCAGCGCGAGACCACGGTGGTGTGGGACCGCATAAGCGGCCAACCCATCTATAACGCCATCGTGTGGCAATGCCGTCGCACCGCACCTCTGATCGACGAGCTGGTCGAGCGGGGCGCAGAAGAGCTGGTGCGCTCCCGCACGGGACTCACGCTCGATCCGTATTTCTCGGCTTCCAAGGTGCAGTGGATTCTCGACAACGTCGACGGTGCGCGTGAGAGCGCGGCGGCGGGCGACCTCATGTTCGGCACCATCGATACCTGGCTCATCTACAACCTCACCGGCAGTCAGGTCTTTGCCACCGACTACACCAATGCCAGCCGCACGGCGCTCTTTAATATCCATACGCTCGATTGGGACGACGACCTGCTGGCGCTCTTTGACGTTCCACGTTCCATGATGCCCGAGGTTCGTTGGAGCTCGGGCGACTACGGCCGCGTCGCGAGCGACATCATGACCAACATGCCGCCCATCATGGGCGTGGCGGGCGATCAGCAGGCGTCGCTGTTCGGCCACTGCTGCTTCCATCCCGGCCAGACCAAAAACACCTATGGCACGGGTTGCTTTATGCTCATGAACACCGGCGACGAGGTCGTCGAATCCAAGAACGGTCTGGTCTCCACGATCGGTATCGCCGCGGACGGCAAGATCAGCTATGCACTCGAGGGCTCCATCTTTGCTGCCGGTTCCACCATGAACTGGCTGCGCAACAACATCGGCATCATCTCGAGTGTGAGCGAGTCGGCACAACTCGCCGCTTCGATCAACGACAATGAGGGCTGCTACTTCGTTCCCGCCTTTGCGGGTCTGGGCGCTCCCTGGTGGGACCCGCATGCCCGCGGTATCGTGTGCGGTCTGACCGGCGCCTCGAGCCGTGCGACCATCGTACGTGCCGCCTGCGAATCCATGGCATATCAGAGCTACGACGTGCTGCGCGCCATGGAGCAGGACGTGGGACTTTCGATTGAGCGCCTGTCTGTCGATGGCGGTGCCTCGCGCAACGAGTTCATCATGCAATTCCAGGCCGATCTGCTGGATATCCCCGTGTTGCAGTGCGAGACGGTGGAGACCACGGCGATCGGTGCCGCGTACTTGGCGGGCCTTGCCGTCGGCTATTGGGAGGACCTGGAGGAGCTGGAGCAAAACGCTCAGATCGTTAAGACCTTCCTTCCCCATATGTCCGCCGAGCGCCGTGAGAGCAATCTCGCTGGTTGGCGTGATGCCGTCAAGCGTTCGCTTAACACCGCTCAGTAGGGTTGCGACGAGCTGCTCGATACAACAAACCGTTAAACTTATGCACGGCGCGCGGCAACAACATCGCCATGCGCCTTGTCAGCAAGGCCATCTTCCGGCCGCAACGAAAGGGGCAATCAACCCATGACCGTCACCTACGATACGTCCCGTGTGACCCTTGTCGATCACCCGCTCGTCCAGCATAAGCTGTCGATTCTGCGCGACAAAAACACCGGCACCAACCAGTTCCGCCAGCTCGTGCGCGAACTCGCACTTTTTGACGGCTACGAGGCCATGCGCGACCTGCCCATGGAAGACGTCGAAGTCGAGACCCCCATCACCACCGCAACGTTTAAGCAGCTCGCCGGCAAAAAGCTCGCCATCGTTCCCATTCTGCGTGCGGGCCTTGGCATGGTCGATGGCATCCTCGACTTGGTACCCTCCGCTCGCGTGGGCCACATCGGTATGGAGCGCGACGAGGTTACCCACGAGCCGCATGAGTATTACTGCAAGATGCCCAAGGATATCGACCAGCGCATCTGCCTGGTCGTCGACCCCATGCTCGCCACGGGCGGTTCGGCCGAGATGGCCATCAGCTACCTGCGCGAGCGCGGCGTCAAGGACATCCGCATGCTGTGCATCGTCGCGGCCCCCGAGGGCCTCAAGTCGCTGACTGAGAAGGACCCCGATGTGCATATCTATGCCTGCGCCATCGACGACCATCTCAACGAAGCTGCCTACATCGTTCCCGGCCTGGGCGACGCCGGCGACCGCATCTACGGCACGCTGTAATCTCTGGGCCATACCGGCTAACGTCGAAAATACGAAGAAATGGTGCGCGCGGGCGAGCAAAAGACGACCGCGCGCACTCCTGTTAACGGACGTTTTGCCCTGCAGGGTTCGAGAAAAACGTATTACCGTACCTGCGGCATAAAGAAGGTCTTAAGAAAACGAACAGGTGCGTATTAACCGATGCTTTTTCGGTTGTACTTTAGCGATTGGCTCGTACAATAGTCACCAATGTTTGGCGGGAACTGTCCTGTGAGGCGATAAAAAAGGAAAGTGAGGACGCCAGTGTTTCAGATAGCCGATCTGCTCGCTATCGTTGCAGGTGCCATCGCGGGCGCGATTGCCTTCCTTCCCTTTGTCTTTACGCTCAAGCCGGTTCTTGACGATAAGCAGAATGCGGACATGCTCAAGGGTATGGTGAGTCTCGCGGTCTCGGCAATCGCGTTGCTTGTCTTTACCTTGGTTGTGTTTGTGTTGTTCGGAGAGGCATTTCGCATGTTCCTCCTGGGCGAGGCGATCGGCTTCGTGGCCTTTATGGCCGCCTGCGCGGTTCGCGTCGCCAAGGCGCTGCGAGATCCTCATGAGGTCGAAAGGTAAGTCGTGGAAATTTTTGAAAAGCTGCCTGATGAGATTAATCATCTGGTCAGCGAGTTCAGCTCCACCCCTGTCGTGGGCGATCTGAGCTGCGGCATCACGCAGTACTCGTTTTGGCTGATCGTCTCCACGATCGTGCTCCTGATCGTCCTGGCCGTGTTCAAGAAGAAGCAGACCCTGGTTCCCAAGGGCTTCTTCGTCAACGGTTTCGAGTACATCATCGAGTACGTCGAGAACGATATCGGCAAGGGTGTCGTGGGTGAGAACTGGAAGAAGCACTTCCCGTTCCTGTGCTCGCTTTTCCTGTTCATCCTGATCAATAACATGATCGGCCTGATCCCGGGAATGAAGCCCGGCACCGGCGCAATCGGCTCCACCGCCGCACTCGCCATTTTCGCCTTCGTGTACTTCATCTACTACGGATGCAAGGCTCACGGCGTGATCGGCTACATCAAGAGCCTCGCCCCGCAGGGCGTGAGCTTCCCGATGAACGTGCTCGTGTGGGTCGTCGAGCTTTTCTCGACCTTCCTGCGCCTCATCACGCTTGCCGTCCGTCTGTTCTGCAACATGTTCGCAGGACACGTGGTCATGGGCTCGTTCGCCATCATGGCGAGCATGTTCATGCAGCCGCTGCTTCAGCAGGTTTCCGCGGCCCACGCCGTCGGCGCCCTGCCTTCGCTGGCCTGGCTTGCCATCCTCATCCTGATCTATGCGATCGAGCTTGTGGTCGGCGCCATCCAGGCTTACGTCTTCACGGTCCTTACCGCCGTGTATGTCTCCGAGGCAGAGGAGGTCGCGGAGGAGGAGTAGTCTTCCGTTCGTGCCTTAAAGGTAAGGCAATTCGTTAAACCGCCGGTGCCCGTACCCATGGAGCCCGGCAGTTATAAAAAGGTTATCCTGCGTGAAATAAGACACGCACGACAAAGGAGGAATCGTGGGAGTTATCGGTTACGGTCTCGGTGTTATCGGCGCTGGTCTTGCTATCGGCCTGTCTGCTCTGGGTGCTACGGGTGCTATGGCCCGTCAGCCTGAGGTCCAGGGCCGCGTGTTCACCGTCTTCATCATGGGCTCCGCTTTCGGCGAGGCTCTGGCTCTGATCGGCTTCGTTGTCGCGCTGATCGTTAAATAGCACGGAGCGTCAAGTATGAATCTTTCATCCCAGAAGAGCGCGATCGCACTCTCCGCGTCCGCGGCCGCGCTGCTCATGCCGGTTTCCGCGTTCGCCGAGGACGGCGCCGCCGGTGCGGACATCCTCATCCCTAAGATGGCGGAGTTCATCCCGGCGCTTATCGCCTTCCTGATTATCTGGATCGTGCTGGCCAAGGTCGCCCTGCCGGGCATCATGAAAACCATGGAGGAGCGCGGCAAGAAGATCGAGGAGAGCCTCGACGAGGCCGAGAAGACCAAGCAGGAGGCTATCGCCAAGCGCGCTGAGTCCGACTCGATCGTCACCGACGCCCGTCGTCAGGCTGCCGACATCGTTCTCGAGGCCCGTAAGGACGCCGAGTCCGAGCGTGCCCGTATCATCGAGGCTGCTCACAAGGAGGCCGAGGAGATCATCGCCAAGGCCCATACGACCGTCGAGGACGAGCGCAAGTCCATCTACGCCGGTGCCGCGAGCTCCATCGCCGACCTGTCCGTTGCCGTCGCCACCAAGATCGTGGGCGAGGCACTCGAGGACGATGCCGAGCAGAAGAAGCTCATCGAGCGCTACATCCAGGAAGCAGGTAGCCTGAATGCCGACTAGCCGCTATCAGGACAAGGTGCTCGAGACCTACGCGCGTTCCCTTTTGGAAGCCGCCAAGGCCGAGAACCATGTGTTCGAGGACCTCGAGATGGTCGAGCGTTTGGCTTCTGCCAGCCCCGAGATCATCGCCGTGCTCGACACCATGTCCAAGCGCGACCAGCTCGACCTTCTTCCCAAGGTGGCAGCTGCCTTTAAGTATGTTGCCGAGGAAGACGAGGATGTAGTGGGCGTGACCGTCACCACGGCGATCCCGCTCGACGACGAGCTGCGTCAAACCATCACTAAGAAATGCGAGCAGGACTTCGGCCGCAAGGTATTCCTTATCGAGCAGGTCGACCCGTCTATCGTGGGCGGCCTGGTGCTCGAGGCCCGCGGCGAGCGTCGTGACATTTCCGTCAAGACGCAGCTGCGCATCGCGCAGGAGACCCTCGCAAACTCTGCTAATTCGTACGGAGGTGAAGCCTAATGTCCGAAACCCTCAATGCCCAGGATATCGCCAAGAAACTGCAGGAGCAGCTCACGAGCCTCTCCGCGACGGTCGATACGCATGAGGTTTCAACGGTCGACGAGGTAGGCGACGGCATCGCGCGCGTCTCCGGCCTCAAGAGCGCCATGGCAGGCGAGCTTCTGGAGTTCAAGAGCTCCGATACCGGTGAGACCGTCTTCGGCCTTGCCCAGAACCTTGACCGTGACGAGGTCGGCGCCGTTCTGTTCGGTGCCGTCGACTCCATCAAGGAAGGCGACGAGTGCCGCACCACTGGCCGCATTATGGATATCCCCGTGAGCCGTGCCATGCTCGGCCGCGTCGTCAATCCGCTCGGCCAGCCCATCGACGGCCTGGGCGACATCGTCGCCACGCACCGTCGCCCCATCGAGTTCAAGGCTCCCGGCGTCATCGATCGTACCCCGGTGTGCGAGCCGGTTCAGACCGGTCTGCTCGCTATCGACTCCATGGTGCCTATTGGCCGCGGTCAGCGAGAGCTCATCATCGGCGACCGTAAGACCGGTAAGACCGCCATCGCCATCGACGCTATCCTCAACCAGCGCGGCAAGGGCATGGTCTGCATCTATGTCGCCATCGGCCAGAAGGCCTCCACGGTTGCCAACATCCGCGAGACCCTCGCTCAGCACGGTGCGCTCGACTACACCATCATCGTTTCGGCCACCGCTGCCGATTCCGCCCCTATGCAGTACATCGCGCCTATGGCCGGTGCCGCTATCGGCGAGTTCTTCATGTACAACGGCGAGGACGGCAAGCCCGCCAGCGAGACCAACCCCGGCGGCCACGTGCTCGTCATCTACGACGACCTGTCCAAGCAGGCTGTGGCCTACCGTCAGATGTCGCTGACGCTGCATCGTCCGCCCGGACGAGAGGCCTATCCTGGCGACATCTTCTACCTGCACTCTCGTCTGCTCGAGCGTGCCGTCAAGATGTCCAAGAAGAACGGTTACGGCTCCATGACGGCACTGCCGATCATCGAGACCCAGGACGGCGACGTCTCGG
The DNA here is from genome assembly GCA_019424925.1 of Collinsella sp. Lineage (GTDB taxonomy): Bacteria > Actinomycetota > Coriobacteriia > Coriobacteriales > Coriobacteriaceae > Collinsella. Next base: position 10,606 of record JAHYYO010000028.1, on the reverse strand, counting down.
CCTACATTCCGACCAACGTCATTTCCATTACCGATGGTCAGATCTACCTGCAGTCCGAGCTCTTCTTCCAGGGTCAGCGCCCGGCAGTCGACGTGGGCATCTCCGTGTCCCGCGTCGGTGGCGATGCGCAGACCAAGGCCATGAAGCAGGTCGCCGGCAACCTCCGTCTGGACCTTGCTTCGTACCAGGAGCTCGCCGGCTTCACGCAGTTCGGCTCCGACCTCGACGAGGCCACGCAAAAGCAGCTGACCCATGGTGCTCGCATGACCGAGCTCCTGAAGCAGCCGCGTTACAAGCCGTTTGAGGTTGGCGAGCAGATCGTTACGCTGTTCGCTGGCAACGAGGGCTTCCTGGATGACCTGGAGATCGCCGACGTGCTGCCCTTCCGTGCCGAGCTCATCGAGTACATGGACAATGGCTTTGGCTCGCTGCTCGACAAGGTTCGCGCCAAGAAGATCGATGATGACACCAAGGCTGAGCTCTTGCGCGTCATCGGCGACTTCAAGCAGCAGTTCATGGCCAAGCACCATTCGGATGTTTCTGGATCAGAGGAGAACTAAGCCCCATGGCTAACCTTCGCGACATTAAGAAGCGAATCTCCTCGGTTACCACGACCAAGCAGATCACGCGCACGATGGAGATGGTCTCTACGGCCAAGATCCGTCGTGCCCTCGATCGCTCCAAGCAGGCCGAGCCCTATAAGGAGGCGCTGACCGACGTCATGTTGACGGTCGCCGGCGACGCCTCCTGTTCGGGCACCGATCCCATGCTGCAGAAGCATGAGAGCGTCAAGCATGGCCTGATTGTCGTTATTGCCTCGGACCGCGGCCTTGCCGGCGGTTTCAATACGACGGTGGAGCGCACGGCCGAAAAGCTCGCCGCTTCTTGGGCGAACGACGGCATCGAGTGCGAGATCATCGCGTGCGGGCGTAAGCCGGCCACGTATTTCCGTGACCGCGCAAACGTTGTCATGCACTTTGAGGGCAACTCCTCTGAGCCCGATTTCAATCAGGCCCGCATGATCTCCTCTCATATCTGCGATGCGTATCGTGCCGGTGAGCTTGACCGTGTCGAGCTTGTCTACCACCACGCCAAGAACCGCGTGGATCAGGAGCTTCGCGTCGAGCATCTGTTGCCGCTCGACCCCGAGATGATCGCTATGGCCCACGGTCCGCGTAAGAACGAGACCGACGCCCCTAAGCGCATCTCGTCCACGTTCGAGTTCGTGCCCTCTCCCGAGCATGTTCTCGGCAAGCTTGTGCCGTCTTACATCCTGACGGTCATCTACCAGGCCCTGATCGATTCGGCGGCTGCCGAGCAGGGTGCACGCCGCAAGGCCATGCACTCCGCGACGGAAAACGCCACCGCGATCATCTCGACCCTTACCCGCACGTATAGTCGCGTGCGCCAGGCTTCGATCACGACCGAGATTAACGAGATCGTCGGCGGAGCCTCAGCATTGGAGGAACAGTAATGGCTAATAACACCGTAAAGCTTGCGGTCGAGGAAGCCACCAAGAAGACGACTGCCGGTGATGGTCGCATCGTGCGAATCATCGGCCCTGTCGTCGACGTCAAGTTTGACGGCGCGGTGCCCCCGATCTACAACGCGCTCACGGTCGAGGCCGAGACCCCGATCGGTCATCTGAGCACGATCCTCGAGGTCGAGAGCCAGCTTCCGGGCGGCGTCGTCCGCACGGTCGCCATGTCCTCGACCGACGGCCTGCAGCGCGGCCTCATCGCCACCGATACCGGTGAGCCCATGAAGATGCCCGTTGGCCCCAAGACGCTCGGCCGCATTTGGAACGTTATGGGCAAGCCCGTCGACGGCAAGCCCATGCCCGAGGTGGAGGAGTTCTACCCCATCCACCATGCAGCGCCCCGTTTCGACGAGCTCACCACCAAGACCGAGATCTTCGAGACCGGCATCAAGGCCGTCGACCTGCTCGAGCCCTACATCCGTGGCGGCAAGACAGGCCTGTTCGGCGGCGCCGGCGTCGGCAAGACCGTTCTGATTCAGGAGCTCATCAACAACCTCGCCCAGGAGCACGGTGGCACCTCGGTGTTCACCGGCGTCGGCGAGCGTACCCGCGAGGGCACCGACCTGTTCCTCGAGATGAGCGAGTCTGGCGTTATCGACAAGACCTGCTTGGTCTATGGTCAGATGAACGAGCCGCCCGGAGCGCGTCTGCGCATCGGTCTGGCCGGCCTTACCACCGCTGAGTACTTCCGCGATCGCGGCCAGGACGTTCTGCTGTTCATCGACAACATCTTCCGCTTCTCCCAGGCAGGTTCCGAGGTTTCCGCACTGCTGGGCCGTATGCCGTCCGCCGTTGGTTACCAGCCCACGCTGGCAACCGAGATGGGCGACCTCCAGGAGCGCATTACCTCGACCAAGACGGGCTCCATTACCTCCGTCCAGGCTGTCTACGTCCCCGCAGACGACCTGACCGACCCGGCGCCTGCCACGACGTTTACGCACCTCGACGCCACCACGGTTCTTTCGCGTAGCATTTCGTCGCTCGGCCTGTTCCCGGCTATCGACCCGCTCGCATCTTCCTCCGACGCTCTCGATCCCTCGATCGTTGGCGAGGAGCACTACCGTGTCGCCGTCAAGGTCCAGGAGCTCCTGCAGGAGTACTCCGACCTTCAGGACATCATCGCCATTCTGGGTATGGACGAGCTGTCCGAGGAGCAGCGTCTTACGGTCAACCGTGCCCGTAAGATTCAGCAGTTCCTCTCGCAGTCCTTCCACGTCGCCGAGAAGTTCACCGGCAACCCCGGTGTCTACGTCCGCGTCGAGGATACCGTCCGCTCTTTCGCCGAGATTGTCGACGGCAAGGCCGATGACCTGCCCGAGCAGGCTTTCCGCTATGCTTCCACGATTGAGGACGTGCGCGAGCGCGCCCGCAAGATGGGGGAGAAGTAGGTTATGCGTATCCGCATCGTGTGCCCCGTGAGCTGCGCCTATGAGGGCGACGCTGCGTTTGTGTCGATTCCGTCCACGGATGGCGAGTTTGGCGTTCTGCCTGCTCACTCCAGCGAGATCTGCACGATCGACCGCGGCTACGTTCGCGTTTCCGATAAGGCCATGGGCACTGTCGACCACACGTTTGCCGTGGCCGGCGGTTATGCCCAGGTTGCGGACGATGTCGTGACCGTTCTCGCCGAGCGCGCTTGCGATTTGGCGACTGTCGATGCCGACAAGCTTAAAGCTGATATTCAAGGTTTTGAAGAGAAGCTGGGTAATTTGTCGGAGGATGATGCACGCCGCGCCTACCTCTATAATGAAATCGCATGGTGTAAGCTCAAGCTTGCCCAATAGTCAAACGATTTAGCGTTCGACCATTTGCGAACACATCATGCCCGGGATGGCCCAGCCATCCCGGGCATGCTTTTTGAAAGGGTAGACCTTGGATATTATCCGCGTTGAGGGTGGCCACGCCATCGGAGGCTCCGTGCCCGTCTCGGGTGCCAAGAACTCCGCGCTCAAACTCATGGCGGCAACGCTTCTGGCGCCGGGCAAGACGACGCTGCAGAACGTGCCCGATATTTCCGATGTCCACGTGATGGGCAAGGTGCTCAAGGGCATGGGCGCTACGATCGATGTTCTCGACGAGCACACGCTCGAGATTGATACCTCTCAGGTCGATTCTTGGGAGGCCCCCTACGAGCTCGTTGCCAAGATGCGTGCTTCCACCGCCGTGATGGGACCCCTGCTGGGTCGCTTCCATCGCGCCAAGATCGCCATGCCGGGCGGCTGCAACCTGGGTGCTCGCAAGATCGATATGCACATTCTTGGTCTTGAGGCCCTGGGCGTTGAGTTCGATACCGCCCACGGTTACATCAACGCTAATGCGCCCCAAGGTCTGCGCGGTACCACCGTCACGCTCGAGTTCGCCAGTGTCGGTGCGACCGAGAACCTCATTATGGCATCCGTGCGCGCGCAGGGCACCACGGTTATCGACAATGCCGCCCGCGAGCCCGAGATCGTCGATCTCGCCAACATGCTCAACGAGATGGGCGCCAAGATTGTTGGCGCCGGCACGCCCGTCGTGACTATCGAAGGCGTGGAAGAGCTCCATCCTGTTACCCATCGCGTAGTAGGCGACCGCATCGAGGCCGGTACCTTTATCGTTGCCGGTGCGTTGATGGCCGACGATCGCGGTGTCGATGTCACGGGCTTTTGCCCCATTCACTTGGGCATGGTGCTCAAGAAGATGGAGCTCATGGGTATCGACTGCGAGCGCGTCGAGGATGGCGTCCATGTAAACCGTGCCGAGCGTATCAAGCCGGTCGACATCCAGACGCTTCCGTTCCCCGGCTTCCCGACGGACATGCAGGCGCAGATTATGGTGCTCTCCGCCCTTGCCGACGGCAGTTCCGTTATTACCGAGAACATCTTCGAGAATCGCTTTATGTTTGCCTCTGAGCTGGTGCGCATGGGCGCCGACATTCGTATCGAGAGCCATCATGCCATGATTCATGGCGTCAAGGGCTTCTCGGGTGCACAGGTTACCTCGCCCGATCTGCGTGGCGGAGCGGCCCTCGTCGTAGCGGGCTTGATCGCCGACGGGACGACCGAGGTTTCAGCCATCCATCACATCAAGCGCGGCTACGAGCAGTTTGTCGAAAAGCTGCAGGCGCTCGGCGCGCATGTCGAGCATGCTACCGTCCCCGATCCCGTCATCTACTAATACAGGTTGCCTATGTTTAATAAAAAGCCCCTCGCGGATACTAGCACCCGAAGACCCTCAACTGGTGCGCAGGCCAAGATCTACAGTCGCGATAACGTGGCTCGCTATTCCGAGCGCGCTCGTCAACGTCGTCGTAGCCACACGATTCGTCACGTCGCGCTCATTGTCGTGCTTGGCGTGCTGCTGAGTGCCACTACCGCTGCCGGCTTGTGGTTTGCCACCATTATGGGCAAGCTCGGCGATTCTAATGTCATTACCGACAATCTACGTCGGGTTCTGGTTGACACCGATGAGGCAAAGGATCCGTTCTACGTGCTGCTTCTTGGCACCGACGGCCGTCCGGGCGAGGATACGTATCGTGCCGACTCGATTATCCTGGCACGCATCGACCCCACGCAAAAGCAGGCGACGCTCATTTCCGTTCCGCGCGACACCAAGGTCGAGTACAAGGGCGAGACCATGAAGATCAACGCCTGCCATACCGTTGGCGGCGCCGAGGCCATGGTCGAGGCGGTCAACGAGCTATGCGGTGTTCAGATTTCCCACTATGCCGAGGTCAGCTTCGACGGTATGCAGGCGCTGATTGATTCGGTTGGCGGTATCGACATTAACGCAACCGATGATGTTGACGACCCCGAGCACCTGGATATTAAGATTACCGCTGGCCAGCAGCATATGGACGGTGCCACCGCCCTTACCTATGCCCGCTGCCGCTACACCTATGCCGACGGCGATTACACGCGCATGCGCCACCAGCGTCAGGTGCTTGGCGCCCTTGCCAACCAGATTCTCAATAACTTCGATGCCACGAAGATTTTTGGCCTGGTTAATTCGCTGTCCGATATGCTCGTAACCGATATGAGCGTTCAGGATATCGTGGCTACGGTCAACGCCATGCGCGGTATGGATGTCGACGGTATCTACTCGGCCAACCTGCCCTCGTACGCCGACGACAGCACCATGATCGACGGTGTGAGCTACGTCTTTGTCTACGAGGACGAGCTCAAGGAAATGATGGAGCGCGTCGATGCCGGCAAGGATCCCAAGGGTCCCAACACCATGGGTCTTTCCGACGGTTCCAGCTCTACGATTGGCGACCTGAACAACAACACGTCTGACGACTACGCAAACGGTACCGCAACCTCATCGGTCAGCTCTGACGATTCCGATGACTCAAGCGATTCGAGCGATTCGGACTACTACGAAGAGCCCACCGGCGACGGCAACGGCTACGAAGCTAACTACTAAGTTACGGCGTTTTACCAAACGCCGTAACGGCTCGACGCTGCGCGCCGCCCAAGGCGACAATTTGTCATTCAAAAGGCAGGGCATGACCAGAAGGTCAATGCCCTGCCTTTTTCATGCCAACTTGTTCGCCTTGGACGTCGCTCGCTGACGTTGGCTCAACATGCGGTGCTGACTACTCCCCTTGCACCAAAAACCGCCCCGTTCTCAGTTTTGAGGACGGGGCGGTTTTGCTTACCTAGATTGTTCGAGTTCCTTATGCAAAGCGGGCGACGAGCTCCTGGAGCACGTCGGTCATCTTGACGAGCGAACTGACCGGGACGAACTCGTTGACGCCGTGGTAGCAATAGCCGCCGGTGGAAAGGTTGGGGCAGGGCAGACCGCGGAACGACAACTGTGCACCGTCGGTGCCGCCGCGAATCGGCAGCACTTGGGGTTCAACGCCGCAGGCAAGGTAGGCTTCCTTGGCAACATCAATAAGCTCGGGATAGTCACGAACGATTTCGGCCATATTTCGATACTGCTGCTTAATCTCGACCGTCACGCGCTCCTCACCCAGACGCTGGTTGAGCATCGAGGCGGCGGCATCAATAAGGTCGAGTTTCTGCTGGAACTTGGCGGCGTCGTGATCACGGACGATATAGCGCGCCGTGGCGTGATCGACGGTCGCAGATACACCCTCAAGGTGATAAAAGCCCTCGTAGCCTTCCGTATACTCCGGGCGCTGCACGTAGGGGAGCAACGCGTTGAAGTCGCAGAACAGATTGCCTGCGTTGATCATACGGCCCTTGGCGTCGCCCGGGTGGATGGACTGGCCCTCAAAGCGGACGGTCGCCTCGGCGGCGTTAAAGCACTCCCACTCCAGCTCGCCGATGGGGCCGCCGTCGACCGTGTAGGCGTACTTGCAGCCAAAGGTATCGATATCCAACAGCTCGGCTCCGTGGCCGATCTCCTCGTCAGGGCAGAAGCAAATGCCGAGTGCGGGATGGGGCAGAGAGGGGTCCTGAGCGATACGCGCGACAAGTGACATGATCTCGGCGACGCCTGCCTTGTCGTCCGCGCCCAGCAGCGTGGTGCCATCGCTGCAGACCAGGTCCTCACCCACGAGGTCATTCAGGGCGGGAAGCTTGGCGGTACTCATGGCAACGGGCTTACCGTCAACCGTGCCGCAGACCAGGTCGCCGCCTTCGTAGTGTACGATGTGCGGTTTCACGCCGGCACCCGGTGCAACTTCGGTGGTGTCGAGATGGGCGATCAGGCCCAGGGCGGGCTTGTCCTCAGCGCCCGCACTTGCGGGGATATGCGCGCAGACATAGGCGTGCTCGGTCACGTGGGCATCTTCCGCACCAAGCTCGCGCAGCTCTTCAGCCAGCACGTTGGCAAGGTCAAACTGAACGGGGCTCGAGGGTACCTGGTCGCAGTTTGCATCCTCGGACTGCGTGTTGATCTGGACGTAGCGCAAAAAGCGCTCGAGGACATCGGGGCTTGTGGTGGTGTTTTCCATAAAGATCGCTCCAATCTTGGTCGTCGTGTGCAACAAGAACTCTAGCACGGTATGCCACGGCATACCACGACGCTTGGATGGGGTAGAATCAGCCATTGAATGCAGAAGGGACGGAAGATCATGGATACGACAAATAGCTCGCGCGAACTACATCTGACGGTGGCGAACGAAGACTACTTGGAGTGCATGGTTCGCATTGAAAGCGAAGAGGGGGAAACCAACGGCGTGCGATCGGTCGACATCGCGCAGCGCCTTGGCGTCTCCAAGGCATCGGTCAATAAAGCGGTTTCGGCGCTCAAGGCATCCGAGCTTGTCGAGCAATCGCATTACGGCAAGGTAATCCTGACCGATCGCGGCCGCGAGGTTGGCACGGCTATCTGGTACCGTCATCGCCTCATCCGCACGTTTTTGGTTCAGGAGCTCGGTGTCGAATTTGAGCGAGCCGATTCCGAGGCCTGCATGATGGAGCATGCGCTATCCGAGGACACGATGAGCCGCTGGCTCGCCTATCTCGAAAAGCAGGGAATCAGCGTCGAGGAATAGCGGGATATATATGGATACGAGTTATTACAACCGCTTTGGTGCCGAGGAACTTACGCGCCGCTTGTCGAGCGAGACCTTGTTGGCGCAGGGTCCCATGGGCAGTGTTTTGTTGAGTGAGTACGATGCCGCCGACATTCCACCGGCGTTTTGGAATCTGGCAGAGCCGCAGACCGTTTCTCGTATCCATCGCTTGTATGTCGCCGCCGGCGCGCAGGTGCTCATTACCAACACCTTTCAGGCATCAAGCTATGCCCTCAAGCACGACCAGATTGCGCCGTCCGTGGCGGAGGTCAATCGCGGGGCCGTCGACGATGCCCGCCAGGCGCACCCTCAGCTGCTGCTGGGCTCGATGGGTCCGATCGGTATTGAGTGGTTTGCCGAGGACTCGGCCGAGTTTCGTGAGATCCGAGGCATTGCGCGCGAACAGGCGCACGCCTTGCTCAATGCTGGTGTTGACGGTCTGCTGATCGAGACGGTGACGTCTATCCGTAATTTGCAGCCCATGCTTGCCGGCGCCCGAGATGCCGCCGACGGCATGCCTGTTCTGGTGAGTTTTGTCGTTGACGATAAGGGCGACCTGTTGGGCGATGGCCTCAACATCGAGGCAGCCGTTTTGTACGCCGAAAAACACGGCGCAAACTCGGTTGGTGTTAATTGCTGTTCGCTTGCGGCCGCGAACGCGGCGGTGCCCAGGATGGTTGCATCGGCGACTACTCCCGTCACGGTGCGTCCCAACGTGGGCGATCCGGTCCAGACTCAGGATGGCCCCGTATGGCACGAGAACCCCGAAGCTTTCGCGCGCGCATGCATCGAATGGAGACATGCCGGTGCCGCAATGGTGGGCAGTTGCTGTGGAACCACGGCAATCACTACGGCAGCGATGGCCGAGGCGCTCGATATATAAAGGGCAAAACCGCTCCATACGGGGCGGTTTTTTTATTGCCTGCATGTCCTCGGCAGCATTTGCCCAAATGGTGAATGCTGGTGCCGGCAGGTTGCCGAGCGTGTATCGCGGGTATACCTCATGCGTACCATGATCCAAACACTGTGAGGTGTCTGCGCGTGTGCGCGATAATTCATTTTGGAACTGACGGTTGGCGCGCTCGCGTCGATGAGGACTTCACTGCCGATAACGTTGCCCGTATCGCCGATGCCGTCGGCGAGTTGTGGCAAAAGACCAATCCGGGCAAAACGGTATATATAGGGTTCGACACTCGGCCCCTGGCGCGCGAGTTCGCTGAGCTTGCGGCGGGTGTGCTAGCAGCGCACGGGCTAGACGCCGTGCTCGCTTCGCGACCTGTTCCGACCCCTGCCCTTACGTGGGCGGCGGCTTATGACGGTGAGGCGTGCGGCGCGCTCATGGTGACGGGGTCCCATCATCCGCAGGGTTATCTGTGTCTCAAGATTCGCATGGGTGACGGCTCGACCGCCAACCAGGATGTCATCGAAGAGCTCGAAGAGACCATGGCTCCCGAGCCAATGGGGATCGAGGGGCAATATCGCACCGCGGATATCATTCCTGACTATATGCAAGCGGTGGCATCGTTTGTCGATGCCGAAGCCATCCGCGCCGCGCACCTGCGCGTGGTTGTTGACCCCATGGGCGGCGCAGCCCAGGGCTATCTAGCCGACTTGCTGCGCGAGCTTGGCGTTGAGGTGCACGAGATTCACGCCGGGCAGGCGCCTGACCAAGAAGATATCTGCCCCGACCCCGTTGAGCCGTGGGTGGACGCTTGCGAGCATACGGTTATCGAGGACGGAGCTTGCGCTGGCCTGGTGACCGACGGCGACGCCGACCGTATCGGCGCGGTTGACGAGCGCGGCAGATATATACATCCGCATCAGATCATGGCGCTCGTTTTGGGCGACTTGGTTCAATTTCGTAATTTGGAGGGACGCGTCGTCGTCAATCTTTCGTGCTCGACGCTCGTGCGTCGCATTGCCGAGGCGCTTGGCTGCCGCGTGACCGTCAAACCAGTCGGTTTCAAATATATAGCGGCAGAGATGAAGAAGGGTGGCGTCCTCATAGGCGGCGAGGAAGCCGGTGGTATCGGCATCGCCGCGCATATGCCCGAGCGCGATGGAATCCTCGCCTGTCTGATTCTGTGTGAGCTTATGGCAAAGACGGACGCGCCTTTGGGCGTTCTGGTCGACCAACTCGAGGACAGTTTTGGTAAGACGAGTTACGGTCGACGCGATTTGCGCCTTGAGGCCGAAGATGCCGAAACGTTACGAACCCTGCTGCCGGGCGTAAACCCCAAGTCGATTTGTGGCAAGGTGCCGCAAAACGTTAGTCATATGGATGGCTTGCGTTTAGCATTCGAGGATGACACGTGGCTGCTGGTCCGTCCTAGCGGGACCGAACCAGTGGTGCGCGTCTACGCCGAGGGGTTCTCGGTGGAAGAACGTGATGAGTTGCTCGATGCTGGCTGTGCTTTAGCTAGGGGAACGTATCCGCTTTAACCATGAGACTGCCTTATATAAAGAGATGCTCGGTGAGCGGTAGTTAACGGCTGGCAAACGTTAGTCGGATCCCAAATTGCGTAGGAAATGTGTACGCCCAGATTCCCGCCCCCGGCGCCCCTCCGGTCTGGCAATATATCTCCTTGCCGCGCGGC
>JAHYYO010000027.1:7354-20879 GCA_019424925.1 Collinsella sp. | reverse complement strand
TCGCGGGCCTGCTGCCCAAGTGCGCGGCAGTGCTCACGTCCATTCCGCAGCCGGTCATCGGCGGCGCCACGATCGGCGTGTTCGCAACCATCGGCATGAACGGTGTGGTCATGTTTGCCCGCCACGGCCTGTCTCAGCGCGATACCACGCTCATGGGTCTCTCTATCGCTTTTGGCACGGGCATTGAGCGCACGGCCGGCGCGCTTGCCGGCGCTGGATTCCCCGCATGGGTCGGCACCGTCTTTGGCGGATCCTCCATTGCCGTCGCCGCACTTGTCGCCGTCGTCCTCAACCTGGTCCTGCCTCGCCAAAAATAACGCCCCATATATGAGTTGCGGTGAAATACGGACTGTTTAAGCTAGCTAAGCTGTCAACAGTCCCTATTTCACCGCAACTGCTGTTTTCCTCCGTCCCCTAGGGATCAATTTGTGCGGGGGAGTTGTGGAGTTGTGCAGGCAGACGAGGTTTTTCTGGAAATACGCTCCCGATGCGCGTATAGTACCGATTGTTTTGTCGGCTCCTGCTGCGTCGAGTCCAAACCGCGAAATGCCATGAGCGGCGCGGATGCAGCCAGGAGGCACGAGGACAACCCATCGTGGCCACGCCCCGTGCTTAAAACCCCAAGAAGGAGTGAACAATGGCAGAAGAGAAGTATGTGCCGCGTCTGAAGACCAAGTACAACAACGAGGTCAAGCAGCAGCTTCAGGACAAGTTCCAGTACGAGAACGTCATGATGATCCCCAAGTTTGAGAAGATCGTCGTGAACATGGGTGTCGGCGAGGCCGCTACCGATTCCAAGGCCATCGACGGTGCCGTGCGCGACCTGCGCGCCATCACCGGCCAGCAGCCGATGATCACCCGTGCCCGCAAGTCCATCGCTACCTTCCGCCTGCGCGCTGGTATGCCGATCGGCTGCAAGGTTACCCTGCGTGGCGACCGTATGTGGGAGTTCTTCGATCGTCTGACCTCCGTCGCGATCCCCCGTATCCGCGACTTCCGCGGCATCTCCGCCAAGAGCTTCGACGGCCGTGGTAACTTCTCCATGGGCGTCACCGAGCAGCTCATCTTCCCCGAGATCGACTTCGACTCCGTCGATCACCAGCGTGGTATGGACATCACTTTCGTGACCACCGCCAACACCGATGAGGAGGCCAAGGCCCTTCTGGACGCCTTCGGTTTCCCGTTCAAGAAATAGGTTCACCTGCCCTATGAGCGCCGTTCCCACAAGGGGGCGGCGCTTGGGGCGAACAATACTCTATGTGAGGAGGATATAAGTGGCTAAGACATCGATGATCGTCAAGTGCAATCGCAAGCAGAAGTTCTCTACTCGTGAGTACACGCGCTGCCAGCGCTGCGGCCGTCCGCACTCTGTGTACCGCAAGTTCGGCCTGTGCCGTGTCTGCTTCCGCGAGCTTGCACTCAAGGGCGAGCTTCCCGGCGTTAAGAAGGCCAGCTGGTAAGTCACTACCAGCGTTTCAAGCATCAGTTTGGAACAGGGAAAACGCGCTAAATAGGCTTTGCCGTTAAGGGCGGCGAAGAACCAAGAGCACGTGTTCATCAAGAACGAAGGAGAATCTGTATGAACCTTACAGACCCGATCGCAGATATGCTTACGCGCATCCGTAACGCTAACTCTGTGAACAAGGCCACGGTCTCCATGCCGAGCAGCAAGAAGCTCGTCGAGATCGCTCGTGTTCTGCACGAGGAGGGCTACATCGAGGGCTACGATGTCGAGGACACCGTTCCCCAGAAGACTCTGCACATCACGCTTAAGTATGGTCCCAAGAAGGCTAAGGTCATCAACGGCATCCGCCGCATTTCCAAGCCGGGCCTGCGTAAGTACACCGGCGTTGCCGACATGCCCCGCGTCCGCGGTGGCCTTGGTACCGCCATTATTTCCACCAGCCATGGCGTTATGACCGACCGCGATGCTCGCAAGCACAACGTCGGCGGCGAGATCATCGCTTACGTCTGGTAATTCGCTCGGTAGGTAGAAGGAAAGGAGATCACCGTGTCTCGTATCGGTAATAAGCCTGTCCAGATTCCCGCCGGAGTCGAAGTGGCAGTCAACGGCAACAACGTTGTCGTCAAGGGCCCCAAGGGCCAGCTCGAGCTCGATGTCTTTGAGAAGCTCGCTATCAACGTCGAGGACAACGTCCTCACCGTTTCCCGTCCCGACGACGAGCGTGAGACCCGTGCCCGCCACGGCCTCACCCGCGCCCTCATCCACAACATGGTTGTTGGCGTTTCCGAGGGCTTCGAGAAGAAGCTCGAGCTCGCCGGCGTCGGTTACCGCGTGCAGCAGAAGGGCAAGAACCTCGAGTTCTCCCTGGGCTTCTCGCACCCCGTGATCGTCGAGGCTCCCGAGGGCATCACCTTCGAGGTTCCCGACAACACCCACGTGAACGTCAAGGGTATCAACAAGCAGCAGGTCGGTCAGATCGCCGCTGAGATCCGCGGCCATCGTCCTCCCGAGCCTTACAAGGGCAAGGGTATCCACTACGTTGGCGAGCACATCCGCCGCAAGCTGGGTAAGGCCGCCAAGTAGTCGTAACCGACTCACTCGCATAAGACCAGCACCCCGTCAGGTGCTGGCAAGATCAACCTTTTTAGGAGTTTACGTATGAACAAGCATAAGGCGAAGCTGGAAGGCCTCAAGCGTCGTCAGCGTCGTGTTCGCGGCAAGGTCTCGGGTACCTCCGAGCGTCCGCGTCTTCGCGTGACCCGTACTAACGCCAACATCTATGCCCAGATCATCGACGACAGCAAGGGCTCCAGCCTGACGCTCGTCTCTGCCTCGACCCTCGAGGCCGAGTTCAAGGGCACCCACACCTCGAACAAGGAGGCTGCGGAGAAGGTCGGTCAGCTCGTTGGCAAGCGTGCCATCGAGGCCGGCATCACCAAGGTCGCCTTCGATCGCGGTGGCCGTATCTACCATGGCCGCGTCAAGGCCCTCGCCGACGGTGCTCGTGCCGCCGGTCTCGAGTTCTAGGAGGTATGTAGCACATGGCTCGTAATCAGAAGCAGCAGCGCGAGGCCTCCGAGTTCGAGGAGCGCGTCGTTTACATCAACCGCGTGTCGAAGACCGTCAAGGGTGGTCGTCGCATGAGCCTCGTCGCTCTCGTCGTCGTTGGCGACGGCAAGGGCAACGTCGGCGTTGGCATGGGCAAGTCCGCTGAGGTGCCCCTGGCCATCTCCAAGGCGTCTCTCGATGCCAAGAAGAACATGTTCCACGTGCCGGTGACCGAGCAGGGCACCATCCCGCACGAGGTTCTCGGCCACTTTGGTGCCGGCCGCATCATCATCAAGCCCGCTGTCGAGGGTACCGGCGTTATCGCCGGCGGCGCTGTGCGTCCCCTCTTCGAGCTTGCTGGCATCAAGAACGTCCTGTCCAAGTCCCTCGGTACCGACAACGGCCTCAACATCATCAAGGCTGCCGTCGAGGGCCTCAAGGAGCTCTCCAGCCCTGAGGACGTCGCGGCTCGCCGTGGCCTGACGGTCTCCGAGATGTTCGTCGGTAAGGAGAACTAAGCATGGCTGACACCATCAAGATCAAGCAGGTCCGCAGCACCAACGGTTGCAAGCAGGACCAGGTCCGTACTGTCCGTGCCCTCGGTCTCCACAGGATCCGCGAGGTTCGCGAGATTGCTGACAACGAGTCCGTCCGCGGCATGATCTTCAAGGTCAAGCACCTTGTCGAGATTGTAGAGGAGTAGCAAATGCAGCTTCACGATCTTACTCCCGCGCCCGGTTCCACCAAGAACCGTAAGCGCGTCGGCCGTGGCAATTCTTCGGGTCACGGCACCACTTCTGGCCGCGGCCAGAAGGGCCAGGGTTCCCGCTCTGGCGGCACCAAGGGTGCCGGCTTCGAGGGTGGCCAGACTCCGCTGGCTATGCGCCTGCCCAAGCTTCCGGGCTTCCGCAACCCCCGTCGTATCGAGTACACCGCTGTTAACGTTGAGCGTCTCGAGCGTAAGTTCGAGGATGGCGCTGTGATCGACGGTGCCGCTCTTAAGGCCGCTCGCATCACCAAGAGCGAGTTCGAGCCCGTCAAGGTGCTCGGCAATGGTGAGCTCACCAAGAAGTTCACGGTCAAGGTCGACAAGGTCAGCGCTTCTGCGCAGGCCAAGATCGAGGCCGCCGGCGGAAAGGTCGAGCTGCCGTGCTAAATGGTCTTAAGAATGCTTTCCGCATCAAAGAATTGCGCGAAAAGATTCTTTTTACCATAGCTATGCTCGTCGTGTACCGCATTGGTGCGCACGTTCCTGTGCCCGGCATTCCCTTCCAGGGGATGCTGGGCCTTTTCTCGACCGATAACAATTCGGTCGCCGCAGGTGCTATGGCCCTCCTGAATCTTTTCTCTGGCGGCGCGTTGAGCTATGTGTCGGTGTTTTCGCTGGGCATCATGCCTTACATCACCAGCTCGATCATCCTCCAGATGCTCCAGGCCGTCGTGCCTTCCCTGCATGAGCTTGCCCGCGAGGGCGAGGTCGGTCAGACCAAGATTACGCAGTATTCGCGTTACCTCACCCTGGCTCTGGCAATCCTCAACTCCGTGGGTTACCTCTTCCTCTTTAAGAGCTTCGGCATCAGCTTTAATGGCGCCGGCGCTCCCGAGATCATCTTCGACCTCATGGTCGTCGGCACGCTCACTGCGGGCGCCATGCTGATCATGTGGATTGGTGAGCTCATCACCCAGCGCGGTATCGGCAATGGCATGTCGCTGATCATCTTTGCGAACATCATGGCCGGCCTTCCGCAGGCTATCTTCTCCAGCACCGAGGGTAATGCCGGTGGCATCATCACCATGGTGATCATCTGCGCCATCATCCTGCTGGTTATCCCGCTGATTGTTTTCCTTGAGCGCGGCCAGCGCCGCATCCCGGTCTCCTATGCCAAGCGCGTCGTGGGCCGTCGCATGATGGGTGGCCAGACCACCTACCTGCCCATCAAGGTCAACACCGCGGGCGTCGTGCCGATCATCTTCGCTTCGGCGCTGCTGTACTTCCCGGCTCAGATTGCCGTGTTCTTCCCCGGCATCGGCTGGATTCAGGCAGTTGCCTCTGCGCTTTCGACCGGTTGGCTCAACTGGGTGCTTAACGTTGTCCTCATCGTGTTCTTCGCGTACTTCTACACCTCCATGGTGTTCAACCCCGATGACACGGCCGACAACCTTAAGAAGCAGGGCGGCTTTATTCCGGGCGTGCGTCCGGGTAGGGCTACCGCGGCCTACATCAAGAACGCGCTCAACAAGATTACGCTTCCCAGCGCTGTCTTTTTGGCGCTCATCGCCATCGTGCCTTCGATCATCTTCTCCTTCACGGGTAACCATCTGATCCAGGCATTTGGCGGCACGTCCATCCTCATCATGGTCGGCGTCGTGCTCGACACGGTCGATAAGCTCGAAGGCCAGATCAAGATGTATGATTACGATGGATTCTTTAAATAGGCTAGAGGAGGATTGCTCATGAACCTCGTATTGCTCGGAGCTCCGGGTGCCGGTAAGGGCACCGTCGCACAGGAGCTCGTCGCCGAGTTTGGCGTCGCTCACATTTCCACGGGCGACCTGCTGCGTGCTGCCGTCAAGGGTGGCACCGAGCTTGGTATTCAGGCTAAGAAGTACATGGACGCTGGCGAGCTCGTTCCCGACCAGCTCGTGATCGACCTTGTCAAGGAGCGCCTTGCCGCCGATGACGCCCAGCAGGGCTTCATCCTCGACGGCTTCCCGCGCAACACCGCCCAGGCTGTGACGCTCGATTCCGAGCTCTCCGCCATGGGTCGCGAGATCGACTGCGCCCTTCTGGTCGACGTTGCCCCCGAGGTCATCATCGATCGTCTGTCTTCGCGTCGCACCTGCCGCGCCTGCGGTTACACCGGCACCGCTGCCGATGCTACCTGCCCCAAGTGCGCCGGCGAGATGTATCAGCGCGACGACGACAAGCCCGAGACCATCAAGAACCGTCTCGACGTCTACGAGAAGTCCACGAGCCCGCTCGTCGACTACTATCGTGGCCAGGGTCTGCTCAAGTCGGTCAACGGTGACCAGGCTCGCGAGACCGTGTACGGGGATGTCAAAGAGGCTCTCGGTCTATGATCAAGATTAAGTCTGCAACGCAAATCGAGCAGATGAAGAAGGCAGGAGCGCTATCTAAGATGGCGCTCCGCCACGTTGGAGCCATGGTGCGCCCCGGCGTTTCGACTTTTGAGCTCGATCAGCTCGCGGAGCAGATTATCCGCATGCATGGCGGCACCCCGGCCTTTAAGGGTTACGGCGGGTTCCCGGGAACCATTTGCGCATCGATCAACGATGCCGTGGTCCACGGTATTCCCAACCCCGACATGATCCTGCGCGATGGCGATATCATTTCCATCGATACGGGAGCCGTTGTCGACGGTTGGGTCGGCGATAACGCTTGGACGTTTTTCGTTGGCACCCCAACGCCCGAGGCCAAGGCCCTGTGCGAGGTTACGCGCGATTGCCTTAAGGCTGCCATCGAGCAGGCTGTCCCCGGTAACCATATCGGGGATGTTGGTTATGCCGTTCAGTCTCTCGCCGAGTCTCACGGCTATGGCGTTCTTCGTGACTATGTTGGCCATGGCATTGGCCGCGTGATGCACGAGGACCCCAACGTTCCTAACTATGGAAAGAAGGGGAGGGGCGTTCGCCTCCAGGCCGGCATGGTCATTGCCATCGAGCCGATGGTTACGATGGGTTCCAACCATGTGAGCACGGGCTCCGACGGTTGGATTGTTACGACCAACGACCACCTGCCCGCCGCGCACTACGAGAACACCGTCGCCATTACCAATGACGGTCCGGTGATTCTCACCACGGATGCCCAAGGTGCTTGGTGTTCGCTCCAAGGCGGAGAAATGTAACAAGTTCCACTTAGTTGTGGAGCCATTACGAAGATATTACGATACGTGCATGCGTATTGTAGAATACTCAATCGCTGTCGTTTTCTAGAGAAAGATGATTGCTTGTGAAGAAGGAAGACGCAATTGAGCTCGAGGGTACGGTAAAGGAGCCGCTGCCCAACGCCATGTTTAAGGTCGAGCTCGAGAACGGTCATTCGGTTCTGTGCAACATTTCTGGCAAGATTCGAATGAATTACATCCGTATTCTCCCCGGTGACAGGGTTGTCGTGGAGCTTTCCCCGTACGACCTGACCCGTGGCCGCATCACCTATCGCTACAAATAGCGGCACGCATACACGCACTCCATTTCCGGCTGCAGGCTTAGCTCAACCTACGGTCGGATTGTGTGTGAAGACCAGCCATAGTTTTAAACGCCTGCGGCTGGGCGAGTAGATAGTAGGGAAGTAGTTTGAGCGCTACCGAAAGGAAGAACGATGAAGGTACGTCCTTCGGTCAAGAAGATGTGCGATAAGTGCAAAATCATTAGGCGCCATGGCAAGGTCCTCGTCATTTGCGAGAACCCCCGTCATAAGCAGCGTCAGGGTTAAGAGAGGAGACTACGTTGGCCCGTATTAATGGTGTCGACCTCCCGCGTGAGAAGCGCGTTGAGATCGGTCTGACCTACATTTACGGCATCGGCCGCACCACTGCGACGAAGATCTGCGTCGAGTGCAACGTTAACGTGGATACGCGCGTTAAGGACCTCACCGAGGATGAGGTTAACGCCATCCGTGATTATATCGATAAGAACCAGATCATGGTTGAGGGCGACCTCCGCCGTGAGCGCAACCAGAACGTCAAGCGCCTTATGGACATCGGCTGCAACCGCGGCCTTCGTCACCGCAAGGGCCTCCCGGTCCGCGGCCAGCGCACCCACACTAACGCTCGTACCCGCAAGGGCCCGAAGCGTCAGATCGGTGCTAAGAAGAAGAAATAAGGAGCGCTAGATAGATGGCTACTGCTAAGAAGAACGTTCGCGCTGCCCGTCTGAAGCGCGCGGACCGTAAGAACATTTCCGTGGGCCAGGCTCACATTCGTTCTACGTTCAACAACACGATCGTTTCGATCACCGATCCCCAGGGCAACGTCATTTCCTGGAAGTCGGCTGGCCAGGTGGGCTTCAAGGGCTCCCGTAAGTCCACGCCGTTCGCTGCCCAGATGGCTGCCGAGGCTGCTGCCAAGCAGGCCATGGAGCACGGTATGAAGAAGGTTTCCGTCTTCGTCAAGGGCCCCGGCTCCGGTCGTGAGACCGCCATCCGCTCCCTCCAGGCTGCTGGCCTCGAGGTCTCGAGCATCCAGGACAAGACCCCCATTCCGCACAACGGCTGCCGCCCCAAGAAGCGTCGCCGCGTGTAACTGAAAGGATCGTATCAATATGGCAATCGACAGGACTCCTGTTCTTAAGCGCTGCCGTCAGCTCGGGATCGATCCCGCTGAGCTCGGTTACAGCAGCAAGAAGGAATCTATCCGTCAGCCCAAGCGCCGTCGCAAGGAATCTGAGTACGGCATGCAGCTGCGCGAGAAGCAGAAGGTCAAGTTCATCTATGGCGTTCTGGAGAAGCAGTTCCACGGCTACTTCAACAAGGCCCGCAAGATGAACGGCGTCACCGGTGAGAACCTCATGATCATCCTTGAGTCTCGCCTCGACAACGTCGTCTTCCGTCTTGGCTTCGCCCGCACCCGCAAAGAGGCTCGTCAGTCCGTCCGTCACGGTCACTTCACCGTGAACGGCAAGCGCGTGGACATCCCGTCCTACCGCGTCAAGGCCGGCGACGTCGTCGCTGTCGGCGAGAAGTTCCGTGACCTCCTCCCCATCAAGGAGGCTCTGATTTCCTCCGAGCGCTTTGAGGTCCCTGGCTGGCTCGAGGTCGATATCGAGAAGCTGTCTGGTAACGTGCTCGCTCTGCCGACGCGTGAGCAGATCAGCGGTGATATCAACGAGCAGCTCATCGTCGAGCTCTACTCTAAGTAGTCCATCCGGGCTGCTGAGGCTGGAGGTAATACATGTCAGAATTCATTAGGCCTCAGGTTCAGGTCGAAGAGATCAACGAGACGTCTGCTCGTGTCTCCGTCGAGCCGCTCGAGCGTGGCTACGGCGATACGCTGGGTAACTCCCTTCGTCGCGTACTTCTGTCCTCGCTCGAGGGTGCCGCCGTCGAGGCTATTCAGATCGATGGTGCACAGCACGAGTTCATGACCATCCCTAACATGGTCGAGGATGTCACCGACATCGTCCTGAATGTCAAGGGTCTTGTCTTCAGGGCTCTCGGCACGACCGACGAGGCGACCGCCACCATTTCTGTTGACGGCCCCTGCGAGGTCACCGGTGCGGACTTCTTTATTCCGTCCGAGTTTGAGCTGGTCAACCCCGAGCAGCACATCGCTACGCTTACCGAGGGTGGCCATCTCACCATGAGCATGCGCATCGGCTATGGCCGCGGCTATGTCTCTGGCGAGGCCAACAAGCGCGACAACGATCCCATCGGTGTGATCCATGTCGACTCGCTGTACTCGCCGGTGTCCCGTTGCGCCAAGCTCGTTGAGGCTTGCCGTGTCGGTCAGCACACCGACTACGACCGCCTTGTCCTCGAGATCGAGACCAACGGCTCCATCGCCCCGCGCGACGCCGTGGTCCAGGCTGCCAATATCATCAACCAGCATATGGCCGCCTTTATGAACCTTGCCGAGACCCCCGAGGTCGAGGAGGAGGCTTCGATCTTCGCTCCCGAGGTCACCAACGACAACGCCGAGCTGGACAAGCAGATCGAGGATCTGGACCTTTCCGTCCGTTCCTACAACTGCCTTAAGCGCGCCAGCATTCACTCGGTCCGTCAGCTCGTTGAGTTCTCGGAGAACGATCTGCTCAACATCCGTAACTTCGGTGTTAAGTCGATCGAGGAAGTGAAGGACAAGCTTGAGTCCATGGGCCTGAGCCTGAAGGCTTAATGCTTCGCATATTTGAGGAGAAACTAGACCATGCGTCACAACGTTAAGAAGGGCCTGAAGCTCGGCACCGATGCGAGCCACACCAAGGCCATGAAGAAGAGCCTGGCCAAGGCCCTCTTCGAGAACGACCGCATCAAGACCACCGAGACCCGCGCTAAGGCGCTGCGTTCGGTCGTCGATCCGATCATCACCTGGGCCAAGAAGGGCGACCTGCACTCTCGTCGTCTGGCCATCGCCAAGCTCGGCGATAAGCAGCTCGTTGCCGAGATCTTCGACAAGGCTGCCCAGGGCATGTGGCAGGACCGCAACGGCGGTTACACCCGCATCATGAAGCTCGGCAACCGTAAGGGCGACAACGCTCCCATCGTTATCATGGAGCTCGTCACCGAGCCTTGCACGCCTAAGGCCAAGAAGGCTGCTCCGGCCCCCAAGAAGGCCGCTGCTCCCAAGAAGGTCGAGGCCGTCGAGGAGGCTCCTGCTGAGGAGACCGCTGAGTAGACAATCCGTCTGCATAGGCTATATTCGAGGGGTACGTTCGCGTACCCCTCTTTTTTTGTCGCGATACCGTTGATTGTTTGTTGGGAGCGCCCATGACCGCGCCGTCTGATTTCAATTCGATTCCTGAGCTCGATGCCAAGCTTGTATTCCGTGTTGCCTATGATGGCTCGTCCTATAGCGGATTTGCCGAGCAGCCGGGCCAGACGACCGTTGCGGGCGAGTTGCGCCGCGCTATCGAGACGCTGCTGCGCCGCCCGATCGATCTGACGTGTGCGGGTCGTACCGATGCCGGCGTGCATGCGGTGGCCCAGTACATTAGCGTGCCCGTAACGGACGCTGAGCTTGCTTGTACGCGCCGTAGGTGGCTGAGGGCTATGGATGCCCTCCTGCCCAAAGATATCGCCATAAACGAGGTCTACAAGGCCCGTAGGGGCTTTTCTGCCCGCTTTGACGCGCGGTCCCGTACGTATACGTACCGTATTGCCGATCGCGATGCGCGCCCCGTGCTCTCGCGCGGTGCGGTGTGGTGGCATCGCTATCCCCTCGACGTCGATGCGATGGCGGCCGCCTGCCCTGCGCTTTTGGGCGAGCAGGACTTTAAGAGCTTTTGCAAGGTTGCCTCTGCTGTGGGCAAGCCCACGCACCGCTGCGTGATGCGTGCGGAGTTTGGCCACGAGGTCGCTTTTGGCGAGGATATCCTGACCTTCACTATCGAGGGCAATGCGTTTTTGCACTCGATGGTGCGTACCATTGTAGGAACGCTCGTGGAGATTGGCATGCATCGTCGCGATCCCCAGTGGATGCGCGAGGTTATTGACGCCCGTGACCGAACCGCTGCGGGTCCCACGGCGCCTGCCTGCGGCCTTACGTTTATGGGTGTGGATTACGGCCCCGACGAGCTTGTCGTTCTCGACTAGGGGAGTGCTCGGCGCGTCTGTGCCTTGCACATACTATGTGTGAGCTGCGCGTGTGCAACATCTGTTCTTGGCGTGCAACATGTTAGGCGGCTCGTTGCTTTTATAGCTCGGGTGTACCATGAACGACAGTTTGATTTGGTGCTATCGAGAGGATGGAAAACTTGGTTCGACGTTGTTCGCATCCGCGACTTTCGGTGATCCTTGTGGTAGAAGGTTCGCCCAGCTATGCGATGCGTGCGCTCGAGAGTATCCAGAACCAAGACCTCTACGATTTGCAGATTGTCGTTGTCTGCCGCGATGCTGCGCCCGGTGTGCGCCATTCGCTTCAAGTTGCTGCCGACAGGGACATCCATATTGATTTGATTGACGTCGAGGACGCGAAGCGCGGCGCTTGTCTTCGCGCCGGTTTTGATGCCTCGCGCGGCTCTCAAATCATCGCCATGAACGCCGATGAGTGGTTTGCTCCGCAGACCCTTTCCAAGATGGTCGATATCGCGTGCGATACTGCGGCAGACATTGTGCTCCCCTCGGTGTCGCTCGATCGATACGATGCGCACCGCGAGCGTCATTCGCGCGTCTTGGATGCTGCCTCTATTGCCATAGAAGACGAGTCTTCTATGGTGACTGGGCTGCCCCAGTTGATTTTAGGCGGCCTAGTCGCTCAGACCTCTGGCGTGATGTATAGCCGTCCGCTGTTTGAGGCATGCCTGTCGCGCGGCAAGGCGTACCGTACGGTTGAGTTTATGGCTTATGCGCTCTCGCAGGCACGATTCGTGTCCGGCTGCGGCGACGCTTGTTTCCACGCGGTGGCGCCTAAGCTTACAGATGCCTTTGATCCCACCATGTATGCCAAGGTATCCGATGACACCCGAGCGCTCGACGAGCTTGCGGACTCACTCTCGGAAGCAGATAGCGGTGGTCGGCTCAAGCTGGCAAGCCAAAAGTTCTACTTTGCCGGACTGGTCGCCTGCATCGAGAATTTGTGTCTGAGCCCGCATGGGGTGTCGTCAATCGAGCGTTCCGCCCGCATGCGTGATATGCTCGAGGCGCCTCGAACCCGTCAGATGGTCGCCGCGCTCAAGGACAACCATCGGGGACTCGGTCTGTTGTTTGGGCCGATCGCCAGCGCCAAGCCCGCGCGCTGCGTGATGTGTACGCATCTGGCAGCTTTTCTTAACCGGACGGGCGCAAAAACCGCCTAAACGGCTCATTTCGAAACAAACTTGCATAGAATTGTTTCGAAATGCGTTCTTATTCACAAAAGCCTTCAAATAGCGTTAAACTATTCAATCACTGATTGATTGTCTCCGCCATCTTTTGGAGAGAGGGTTTGTATGGCTAAAAAACGCAATGGGCGCCAGGATGCCATTAGAGATATTGTGCGCAATAAGGACGTCCGCACGCAGCGCGTGCTGGTCGATGAGCTCCGCGCTATGGGCTTTGATTGCACGCAGGCGACTGTCTCTCGCGATATTGCCGACATGGGGCTGCGTAAGCTCCCTGAGGGCATCTATGTTCTGGCAGAGGACCTACACCTGCAGCGTATGGTTTCCGAGCTCGTAACGGGCGTTCTGCGCACCGATAATCTGGTTATGATCAAGGCTCAGCCTGGCACGGCTTCCGGCATCGCCGCCGCCGTTGATGCGGCAGAGCTGCCCGATGTGCTTGGCTCGCTTGCCGGCAACGATACGATTTTGGTTATTGCCCAGACGGCCGAGGACGGCGAGCGCCTCGAGGCGCTGATCAATAAGCTGAGCAATTCTCGCAAGTAGGCGTGCGGGTCGTGCGCTCGGCACTTCGTGCACTGACATAGCGGCTTGTAAGGGGTATCGACGTTGGTCGGTACCCCCTTTTTTGTCTGCCGGTATAAAGACCGCCCACCAGGTCGCTTCAAACTAAAAGGCCCCCGAGCAGTTCAATAGGCTGCTCGGGGGCCTTGTTGCTTATGGCCGGATGATTTCTAGCCGACCGTATCGTCAGGCGTGGGCGAGGGGTCGGGAGTGGGCGTGGGCGTAGGCGTAGGCGTGCCGCCATCGCCGCCGGTCGAACCGCCAGTGGAGCCGCCCGTCGAGCCACCGGTCGTACCGGTGCCGCCGGTGGTGTCGCCGCCCGTGGTCTCGGTGGTCGTGGTCGTCGTGGTCGTCGTCGTGGTGGTTTCCTCTTCGTCCTCGTCCTTGTCGTCGTTCTCCGTCTTCTTGGTGTTGTTGGTGCCGTAGAACTTCCAGACGCTGTTGTTCTTGTAGGTG
>JAHYYO010000027.1:0-7254 GCA_019424925.1 Collinsella sp. | reverse complement strand
CTTCTTGGTGTTGTTGGTGCCGTAGAACTTCCAGACGCTGTTGTTCTTGTAGGTGGGCGCCGTACCGGTCGCAAACTCCTCGCGCTCGGTACCGGTCAGAACGGTGTTCATAAACCGCTTAAAGACAGGCAGGTTGGTGCTGTCGCCCAGCAGGTCCGTGCCGTACTTTTGGATGGGGATCTCGCCCGCGGAATAGCCGGTCCACAGGGCGCACGCCAGCTGCGGGGTATAGCCGCAGAACCACAGGTTGGTGGTGTTGTCGGTGGTGCCCGTCTTGCCGGCATAGGGCTGGTTGACGCTCAGGGCGCCAGCAGCACCCGTACCGCTGCCCTGCATGACGCCGGACAGAACATCGGTGACCGCGGCGGCCTCGCCCTCGGTAAGCACCTGTGAGGGATTGTCTGTGTGCTGGTACAGCACCGAACCGGTACGAGAATCAATCTCGGTGATGGCGATCGGCTGGCGATAGTAGCCGCCGTTGGCAAACGTCGCGTAGGCGGCGGCCATCTCGAGCGGCGAGATCGAGCCGGTGCCGAGCGTCATGACGGGAACGTCCTCGATGTTGTCCTTGGCGGGATCGATGCCGAGCTTTTTGACGAGCGAGATGATCTTGCTGTTGCCGACGGCTTCCGCCACCTGGATGTAGCCGGTGTTGGAGGAGTATGCCGTCGCCTGCTTAAGCGTGATGTTGCCATAGCTATGGTTGGCGTAGTTTTGTACCTCGGTCGTGGTGCCCTTGGCCTTGAGCGGCGAGTTGCAGTTGAGGGTGACGTTGGGGTTCATGCCGTTTTGGATGGCAGTTGCCAGCGTAAAGGCCTTAAAGGTGGAGCCGACGGGACGCTTGGCCGTGGCATGGTTTACGTGGTTCTCGTCGGCGTTGTAGTCGTAGCCGCCCACCATGCACTTGATGTAGCCGGTCTTGGGGTCGACGACGACCATGCCCATGTCCAGGCCGTCAAGCGAGAGCGTGTCGAGCTGCTCGCGGACGGCATTCTCTGCCACCTGCTGCATCGTGGGGTCGATGGTGGTCTTGACGGTCAGGCCGCCCTTAAAGAGCACGTCGGTCGAGAACTCCTGCTCCAGCAGCTGCTTGACGTAGGAGACAAAGTAGGGCTGCGAGTATACGTCGACGCCGCTGCCCGAGATTTCGGTCACGTTGAGGGTGATGGGCTCGGCCTGTGCGGCATCGTGCTCCTCCTGGGTGATGTGGCCCAGGCGCAGCATGTTGTCGAGAACCTTGTTGCGGCGAGACAGTGCCAGATCGGGGTTGACCGTGGGGTCGTACTGCGAAGGCGAGTTGGGAAGGCCGATGAGCAGCGCGGCCTCGCTCAGGGTGAGGTCGGCGGCGCTCTTGGACAGATAGGTCTCGGCTGCGGCCTCGATGCCGTAGGCGCCGTGGCCGTAATAGATGGTGTTGAGGTACATCATGAGGATCTCGTCTTTGGAGTACATGTCCTCCATCTTGATGGCGATGTAGGCCTCGCGCACCTTACGCTCAATGGTCGAGTCGAACTGCTCCTCCTGCAGGATGGTGTTGCGCACAAGCTGCTGGGTGATCGTCGAGGCGCCTTCGTGCCCGCCACCGAGGGTTGCCACCGCAGCACGCGCGATACCCCACAGGTCGATACCGCCGTGCTCGTAGAAGCGCTCGTCCTCGACGTCAACGGTGCCCTGCAGCACGTAGGGGGAGACCTCGTCCTTGGTGATGGACTTGCGGTTTTGCGTGTAGAAGCTCGCGATCTTGTTGCCGTTGCAGTCGACGATCTCGGTGGGCTCGCTCACCAGATACGCGTTGGCGTCGGTGTAGTCGGGCAGATCGGACAGCCAGCGGTTGACGTTGCCGACCATGCCGATGCCAAATGCCACGCCCGCAATCAGCAGAAAGCCCAAAAACGAGAGCAGGATTATGGGCAGAGCATGCGTCTTTGAACGGCTGCGTCCCTGTCGTTGGCGAGGACCCATATATTGACCTCCAGGTATGTCGTGCCGGACGGTGGATGTGCCGTCGGGGCAGGATGGACATAAGTTATTACACGATAAACCAAACGGGGCGCGCGAGGCCTCGTGTATGCTGGAAGACGGCATTTTTCAGAGTGAATGCATACCTTGGTAAGGAGTTTGTCGATGGCGATTCGGACGATGGGGCCGAGCGGACAATACGAGACTGGATTGGATGCTGCCGGTGCGGCGCTGCCCGAGCTGCTGGCGCCGGCGGGCGGACTCGACCAGATGCTTGCGGCCATCGCCGCGGGTGCCGATGCCATCTATGCGGGGTTGGGCGGCTTTAACGCCCGTGTGAGCGCCCATGGCTTTACGGATAACGAGTTTGCGCGCGGCTGCGCCGTGGCGCATGCCCATGGCGTGCGTGTGTACGTAACGCTCAACGTGTTCGTGTTTGACGATGAGTTGTCCGACGCGGTGGCGTTGGGAGCTCATGCACTGGAGCTGGGCGCCGATGCTCTGATTGTCGCCGATGCCGGGTTGGCCTGCGCGCTGCGCGCGGCGATTCCCGGGGTCGAGATTCACCTGTCCACGCAGGCGGGCGCTCATAGCGAGGGTGCCGTGCGGCTTGCCGCCGATGAGCTGGGGGTCGAGCGCGTGACGACGGCACGCGAGCTGACGGTCGACGAGATTGCGGCGCTCTGTGCCACGGGCGTGCCCATCGAGGTATTCTGCCACGGTGCGATATGCATCGGCTATTCGGGGGCGTGCGAGTTCTCGGCCCTGCGGCGTGGGCGCTCGGCGATGCGCGGCGACTGCACGCAGCCGTGCCGTCTGGCGTACGACCTAGTGGACGAGGCGGGGCAGAGTGTTGTTGCCGTCGAGGGAGACCGCCTGCTTTGTCCGCGTGACTATCTGGGTATCGCGCACCTGCCCGAGCTTGTTGCCGCCGGCGTGGCATCGCTCAAGATCGAGGGACGCATGAAGAATCCCGATTACGTATTCAACGTGGTGAGGGTGTGGCGTCGGGCACTCGATATGCTGTGCGACGGCGCGTGGGACTCCGGTGCCGTGGAAGAGCTTGAACGCGAGCTGGGAAGGTCGTTTAACCGTGGGTTTACCGATGCTTACCTGCGGGGTCGTTCGGGTGCCGAGCTCATGAGCTTTGAGCGCGCGATCAACCAGGGCGTGCGCGTGGGCCACTTGGTGGCGGTGGGTCACGAAGAGGTGACGGTTGAGCTTGATGCCGCCGTGGCGGCGGGCGATACGCTCGAAATCCGATTTTACCCGGGTGCCGACGCGCGTCCCGATGTGCCCAAGCGCTGGCCACAGGTGCCTTGCCCCGTGGATGCCGCTGCGGGGGAGCGCATCGTCGTGCATTGCAAACGTAAGGTGGACGCGGGCTGCGAGGTCTATCTGATTCGCAGCGCCGGCGTGTTGGATCAGACGGCGGCGGTGTTGGAGCGCATGCGGGCCGAGGCGGATGCGATTGCGCCCGTTGCGCGTGCCGTTGAGGTGCTGCCCTTTGAGGGCGCTGCGGTGGATGGCGGTGCGTCGACGGAGTTGGCGGGGTCGGCGGGGCCGGCAAAGCGCGAGGATTTTGCTCGTATGGTCTTTGCCTGGGAGCTGATGGATGTGGGTCCGCGCGATGAGCGAGATCTGTCCGATACAACGGTGGTGCTCGACGAAGTGTGCCGCGCGGGCGACGCCGAGCGGACTCGGGCGCTTATGCAGCGTGCCGGGCGCGTCGTCTGCCGCAATCTGGGACAAGTGGCGATGGCCCGCGAGCTGGGCACAACGTTTGACGTGGCGGCGCCGGTGTTCTGTGCCAATCGGGCCACGCTTACCTGGCTGCGCGGACTCGGTGCGGGGCGGGTGTGCTTGTCGGCCGAGTTGCTCGGCAATGATGCGGAGCGTGTTGCCGAACTTGCCGCTTGCCCCGGTGTCTTGGGGCCTGTCGATGCCGACCGTCCCGAGCTCATGGTGTGCGAGCACTGCTTGCTGACTGCCGAGGGCGCCTGCGCCACGGATGCAACGGGGCAGGTCCGTTGCCGTGACTGCTCGCGCCGTCAGCAGGCGCGCTTTTTGGTCGAACGTGACGGCACGCGTTTGCCGGTCGTTATCGACGCGTGCGGCAGGACGAGGATTTTCCTGTCGTAGGTGCCGCGTCGCGCTGTTTTGGTTATTATTAGTGGGTTTATGAACTTCCAGCACCGCCGTATCCGGTGAGGGTGCTATAGCAAAAGGAGGATACCCAATGCTGTCTGTTGACGAGCAAATGCGTATCATCACCTCGGGTGCAGCGCAGATCGTCCCCGAGGCCGACCTTCGCAAGAAGCTTGAGAAGGGCGAGCCCCTCAACATCAAGCTCGGCGTCGATCCCACCAGCCCCGACCTGCACCTGGGCCATGCCGTGCCCCTGCGCAAGATGCGTCAGTTCCAGGACCTGGGCCACAACGTCACCCTTATCATCGGCAACGGCACTGCGCTGATCGGCGACCCCTCGGGCAAGAACTCCACCCGCCCGCAGCTTTCGCAGGAGCAGATCGAGGCCAACGCCGAGACCTACGTGAGCCAGGCCATGAAGATCCTGGACCCCGAGAAGACCACCATCGTGCACAACGGCGACTGGATCCTTTCGATGGACCTGGCCGGCCTGCTGCAGGTGTGCTCCAAGTTCACCGTCGCCCGCATCCTCGAGCGCGACGACTTTACCAAGCGCTACCAGTCCCAGACGCCGATTGCCCTGCACGAGTTCCTGTACCCTGTGATGCAGGCCTTCGACTCCGTGCAGATCAAGGCCGACGTCGAGATGGGCGGCACCGACCAGCTCTTTAACCTGCTCGCCGGCCGCGAGCTCATGGAGAAGATGGGCATGGAACCGCAGATCGCGCTCACCATGCCGCTGCTCGAGGGCACCGACGGCGTCCGTAAGATGTCCAAGTCCTACGGTAACTACATCGGCCTGACCGATGCTCCCAAGGATATGTTCGGCAAGACCATGTCCATCCCCGACGAGATGATTGGCAAGTACTATCGTCTGGCCAGTTCGCTCACCCCGGCCGAGGTCGACAAGATCGATGCCGCCCTGGCCGATGGCTCCGCCGACCCCTACGAGCTCAAGCGCGCTCTAGGCCGCGACCTGTGCGACACCTACCACGGTGCTGGCGCCGGCGACGAGGCTCAGGCCGAGTTCGACCGTGTGTTCAAGGAGGGCCAGCTTGCCGACTTCCCCGAGAAGCACGTTGAGCTGACCGTCAACGACGAGGGCCAGATTTACCTCGCTGGCCTGCTCAAGGACCTGGGCCTTTCGGCCAGCGCCGGTCAGGCCCGCCGCGACATCGACGGCGGCGGCGTCAAGATCAACGGCAAGGCTGTGGCTCCCAAGAGCTACAACATCGATCCGAGCGCCCTCAAGCTGGGCGACACCCTCTCCGTGGGCAAGCGCAAGGGCTTTAAGTTGGTCTAACGAGCGAGTTGACCTCACAAGTGCAATAAGGCCGCAGCCGGGAATCCCGACTGCGGCCTTTTTGGTTGCGACGATCCCTTGGGGACGGAGGGATCATTTGGCGGTGCCGTTAAGCGGAAGGGGTGTTAGCGGGACTTTCTTTTTGGCATACAATGGCTATTGGCTTGCTGCGGTGAAGGTCTGTCCGCTCCGCAGCTTTTTTCTACGGTTAAAGGAGTATGTATGTCCGTTGAGGTCATGAGGTCTGTGATCGATGCTGCCGAGGGGCGCGTGCCCGTCGACACGCTGTTTACCAATGCGCAGATCGTCGACGTGTATGGCCAGCGTGTGGCGCCCGGTAGCGTTGCCGTCAAGGACGGTGTGATCGTCGGCGTGCTCTACGATGGTCGCGACGATGCTGCTGGCACCTACGAGGCAACTGAGGTCATCGACTGCCAGGGTCGCTATCTCGCTCCCGGTTTTATTGACGGGCATTTGCATATCGAGTCCTCGAACATCCGTCCCGCCGAGTATGCTCGCATGGCCGCGACGCGCGGTACTACCACCGCCATTGCCGACAGCCACGAGATTGCCAATGTTGCCGGTCTCGACGGCTTGCGCTTTATGATCGAGGACGGCCGCCGCGCACCCATCTCCATCAAGTACATGATGCCTTCGTGCGTGCCCGCGCTGCCCGACGAGCAGGCCGGTGCCGTTATTTCGGCTGCCGATATGCAGGCGTTTTTTGCCGAGCATCCGGGCGATGTCTTTGGCCTGGGCGAAATGATGAACCTTCCGGGCGTTTTTATGGCCGATCCCGAGACCTGTGCTCGCATCGATGCCGCTAACCAGACGCCGTCCAAGCAAGTCGACGGTCATGCGCCGCTCGTTGCCGGCAAGGACCTCAATGCCTATGCCGCGGCGGGTATTATCGCCGACCACGAGTCGACGATTCCCGAGGAGGCGCTCGATAAACTGTCCCGCGGCATGTATGTGATGCTGCGCGAAGGTACGTGTAGCCACGACTTGGCCAACCTGTCGCCGATGCTGCTAGAGAATCCCGCGCGCGCCCGCCGCTGCTGCTTCGCGACCGACGACCGCGCCCCTTCCGATGCGCTTGCGACCGGCATGATCGACAATGCCTGCCGCGCGGCTATCGAGGCCGGCATCGACCCCGTGGTCGCTATCTCTATGGCGTCCCTCTCCACGGCCGAGGCGTTTGGCCTGGACCACGGTTGCCGCGACCCACACGAGCTGCGTGGTGCGATTGCCCCGGGCAAGCGTGCCGACCTGCTGGTGCTCAACGACCTGACGTTTGCCACGGCTCCGCATCGCGTGTATGCCGCCGGCGCGCTCGTGGCACAGGACGGCACTTTTGTGGGCGAGATTGCACCCGAGATGGCCGAGGTCGCGGCCCTTGCCGATGAGCTACGCGCCTCCGTTAAGCTGCCGAAGCTTTCGCTCGACGTATTCGACTATGCCTTTAAGCCGGGCGAGGCCGTGATTGACGTGGTGCCGGGCAAGGCCATCACGGGCATGGTTCGCCCCAAGAACACCGAGGGCCTGCGCCGCATTATGCTGATTGAGCGCCATGGCCGCGGCGTGTCGCTGCAGGCCGAGGGCGCCGACGGCGACGGCCCCGCTGGCCTGGGCCTGGTCGGCAAGCATATCGGTCGCGGCTGGGTGCGCGGCTTTACCATCACCGGTGGCGCCATTGCCTCCACGATCGGCCACGACTCGCACAACGTGTGCGTGGTGGGCGACAATGCGGCGGATATGATGGCTGCCGTTGAGGCCGTGGGCCAGGGCGGCCACGTGCTGGTGCGCAACGGCGAGGTCGTGGCGCGCATTCCGCTGGCGCTCGG
>JAHYYO010000026.1:0-20895 GCA_019424925.1 Collinsella sp. | reverse complement strand
TCCCATAGTCTGGCTCCCTCTCTGCGGGCGGGCCCGCGTGTACCTCTTGGGGGAGCAACATAAAGACTAACCTTGGCACATGGTTGATTGGGTAGTCAAAAGAGCCCGTCCCAAATTAGCTATCTTAGCGGTGTTCGCTCATTCTGTAAGCATCGGATTTCGCAAGCGCTGCGGGGACAAACCGTGAGAAACTATTTAGCGTTTATGGAGCGTATACGATGGGAGCGATGCCTTGGATAAGAACGAGCTGCAAAAGCGTATGGAACAGGCTATTCGCCTGACTGCCCCCGGCCAGCCGATCCGCACCGCCCTCGACATGATCATTGCTGGTCACCTGGGTGCCCTTATCTGCGTCGGCGACACCGAAAACGTACTCGCTGCCGGTAACGACGGCTTCCCGCTCAACATTTCGTTTACCTCGAACCGCCTGTTCGAGCTTTCCAAGATGGACGGCGCCATCGTCATCGATGGCGACCTCACCCAGATCCTGCGCGCCAACTTCCACCTCAATCCCGATCCCTCGCTCGCCACGAGTGAAACGGGCATGCGTCACCGTACTGCCGCTCGCATGTCGGTGCTCACCGACGCCATCGTGATCTCGGTTTCGGCTCGTCGTGCCGTCGTCAACGTGTACGTCCACGGTAAGAGCTACGAGATCCAGCCTGTCACCACCATCATGAGCTCGGTCAACCAGCTCGTCGCCACGCTCCAGACCACCCGTCAGTCGCTCGACCGCTCCCTGCTGCGTCTGACGGCCCTCGAGCTCGATGACTACGTTACGCTCGCCGACATTACCGGGATTTTCTCGAGCTTCGAGATCATGCAGCAGGCAAAGACTGAGCTTAAGGATTGCATTGTCAAGCTGGGCAACCAGGGCAAGCTCGTGCAGATGCAGCTCGAGCAGCTCGCCGGCTCCAGCATGGATACCGAGTACGACCTGATGATTCGCGACTATGCGAGCGATTCCTCCGAGGCCAATGCCGAAAAGATCCGCGCCAACCTGAGCCGCATGACGCCCAAGGACTTGTCCGACCCGCAGCATGTGGCGGCGGTTCTGGGTTACGACGACCTGGACGAGGACTCCGTCATGACGCCGCTGGGCCTGCGCACGCTTTCTCGCGTGTCCGTCGTGCGCGACGGCGTGGCCGAGAAGATCGTCGACGAGTACGGCTCGTTACAGGAGCTCATGGATGACATCAGCGAGGATCCGGAGCGCCTGGGCGACTTTGGCGTCAACAACCCTGCCATTCTTGCGGACTCGCTGTACCGCATGAAGGGCACCAAACAGGGGAACGCATAATGGCGCCCGTATGCGCCGTGGTCGTTGCCGGCGGCAGCGGCCAGCGCTTTGGAAATCCCGGCGGCAAGCAGCTCGTTAACGTGGCGGGCCGTCCGCTCATGAGCTGGTCCATCCGTGCGTTCGATCGGAGCGACAAGGTCGGCCACATCGTGGTGGTGTGTCCTGCCGAGCGCCGCGCCGAGATGCGCCGCCTGGCCATCAGCCCGTATTCGTATAACACGCCCATCAGCTTTGCCGATGCCGGCGAGACCCGCCAGGATTCCACCCGCGCAGGCGTGCACGCGGTGCCGGCGGGCTTTGAATACGTCGCCATTCACGATGGCGCCCGTCCGCTCATTACGACCGAGGCTATCGACCACGCTATCGACGTGCTCGTGAGCGACCGTGCCCTCGACGGTGTCGTGTGCGGTCAGCCCGCGATCGATACGCTCAAGATCGTCGATGGCGACAACATCGTCGAGACGCCGCCGCGCGAGCTCTATTGGGCCGCGCAGACGCCGCAGATCTTTAGCGTCGACGCCATGAAGCGCGCTCACGCCGCGGCGATTGCCGAGGGCTTTATCGGTACCGACGATTCATCGCTGGTCGAGCGCATGGGTGGGCGCGTCCGCTGCGTCCAGAGCCCACGCGACAACCTAAAGGTGACGGTGCCCGAGGACCTTCGTCCCGTAACCGCGATTCTGCTTGGCCGTATGGCCGAGGGAGAGGACCTTCCCCATGTTCAGTAACCTGCGCATTGGCCATGGCTACGACGTCCACCGTCTGGTGGAGGGGCGTCGATGTATCATCGGCGGTGTTGACATTCCCTACGAGCGCGGCCTGCTGGGCCACTCGGATGCCGATGTGCTCGCGCACGCCTTGGCCGACGCCATTCTGGGCGCCTGCCGCGGGGGAGACATCGGCAAGCTATTCCCCGATACCGACCCCGCCTATGAGGGTGCCGATTCGATGGTGCTGCTCGCTCGCGTGATGGACTACGCGCGCGAACTGGGCTTCGAGTTTGTCGATGCCGATTGCACCATTGCCTGTCAGCAACCCAAGATCACCCCGCACCGCGATGCCATGCGCGCCAACCTTGCCCATGCCCTGGGCGTCGACGTCGAAAACGTGGGCGTCGCCGCCACTACGACCGAAAAGCTCGGTTGGGAAGGCCAGGGCGAGGGAATCGGTGCCTGGGCCGTCTGCCTGCTACAGAAAACCGTTAAGGAGTAACGAATGCGTATCTACAACAGCGCTACCCATAAAAAGGAAGAGTTCCAGCCCATCGAGTCCGGCAAGGTCCGCATGTACGTGTGCGGCCCCACGGTCTACGACAACATCCACATCGGCAATGCCCGCACGTTCATCAGCTTTGACGTGATTCGTCGCTGGCTCATCGCGAGCGGCTACGAGGTCACGTTCGCCCAGAACCTCACCGATGTCGATGACAAGATCATCAAGCGCGCCAACGAGCAGGGCCGAACGGCCGCCGAGGTCGCGACGGAGTTCTCCGACAAGTTTATCGGCGTCATGCGCGCCGCCAACGTGCTCGATCCCGATGTGCGCCCCCGCGCCACCAAGGAGATCGGCCCCATGATCGCCATGATCAAGACGCTTATCGAGCAGGGCCACGCTTACGCAGCCGATAACGGCGATGTGTACTTTGCCGTGCGCAGCGATCCCAACTATGGTCAGGTTTCGGGCCGCAACATCGACGACCTTATGGTTGGCGCGCGCATCGAGGAGAACGAGGACAAGAACGACCCGCTCGACTTTGCCCTGTGGAAGGCCGCCAAGCCCGGCGAGCCCAGCTGGCCGAGCCCTTGGGGCGAAGGCCGTCCTGGTTGGCACACCGAGTGCGCCGCCATGGTGCATCGCTACCTGGGCACTCCGATCGACATCCACGGCGGCGGCTCCGACCTTGCCTTCCCGCATCACGAGAACGAGTGCGCCCAGGCCACCTGCGCCTGGCACCAGGGCTTCTCCAACACCTGGATGCACACGGGCATGCTGCTGGTCGACGGCGAGAAGATGTCCAAGTCGCTCGGCAACTTCTTTACGCTGGCCGAGGTCCTCGAGCAGCACTCTGCCGCAGATCTGCGCCTGCTGATGCTGCAGACGAGCTATCGCTCGCCGCTCGACTTCTCCTGGGAGCGCCTGGAGGGTGCCGAGAATTCGCTCACGCGTATTGCCGGTACGGTCGAGAACCTGCGCTGGGCCGCGAACCATGCGACGGCCGATGCCGATGAGGCAGCATCCGAGGCGTTTGCCGCCAAGGCCGCCGAGACCCGTGCCACCTTTAAGGAGTGCATGGACGACGACTTTAACACCGCCGGTGCCATGGGTGCTGTCTTTGGCTTTGTGACCGAGTGCAACCAGTACCTGGAGCAGGCGGGCGATGCTGCCGACAAGGTCGCTGCGCTTGCTGCCGCCGATACGCTGGTTGAGCTGCTCGACACATTTGGCGTTGAGCTCCCCGAGCCCAAGGTCGAGCTGCCGCTGGGCCTGCTGGGCGTTGCCGCCGGCCTGGTCGCCTACACGGGCGACGACGTGGACGAGGCCGCCGCCAAGATTCTCGAGGCCCGCGCCGAGGCCCGTGCCGCCAAGAACTGGGATCTGGCCGACGCCATCCGCGACCAGCTCAAGGACCTGGGCCTGACGATTGAAGATACGGCCGCGGGTACTCGTATTAAGAGTCTCTAGTATTTGTCGACCGTTCGAGGTGCGGCAGATTGCCTTGAAAGAGGAGGGCATAGACCTGGTGGTCATGCCCAACGATTGAAAGGCAAGGTGCCGTGGCTCGGACGGTCGATTCTTGTTCGTTATCTATTTAAGGAGGCCGTTTTATGGCCGACAATCGCAAACGTGCACCGCGTGGAGGCAAGCAGGCTGCTTCTGGCTCGCGTCCGATTCGCCGCAATGACCGCGCTGCCGCTTCCAAGGGCCAGCGCGAGCGCTCCCAAGCCCAGGCTGCGCGTCCGCAGCGAGATCGCAACCGCGACAACATTCAGGTCCCCAAGGGCGAGTTTATCGAAGGTCGCCGTGCTGCCGCCGAGGCCCTGCGCACCGGCTTTCCCGTCAAGTGCGCGCTCATCGCCGAGGGCGGGGAGCGCGATGCTGCTTTGTCTCGTCTGGTCGATGACCTCAACGCCGCGGGTGTCCGCATTAAGTATGTGCCGCGCGCGCAGCTCGATGCGCTGTCGAGCCATGGCGCTCACCAGGGCATTGCGCTCGAGGTGGGCAACTTCCCCTATGCCGATGTTGCCGATATCCTCGACCGCGCGGGCGAGGGTCCGGCTCTTGTCGTCGTGCTCGACCACGTGACCGACGACGGTAACTTTGGCGCCATCGTGCGCTCTGCCGAGGTCG
Source organism: Collinsella sp. (assembly GCA_019424925.1). Lineage (GTDB taxonomy): Bacteria > Actinomycetota > Coriobacteriia > Coriobacteriales > Coriobacteriaceae > Collinsella. Next base: position 16,247 of record JAHYYO010000026.1, on the reverse strand, counting down.
TGGGCGCGGCGGGCGTCATCATTGCCAACAAGCGCGCCGCCGGTGTGACCGTCGGCAGCTACAAGACCTCTGCCGGCGCCGTTATGCATCTGCCCATCGCACAGGTTCCCAACATCGCTCGAGCGCTCGACGACCTCAAGGCCGCCGGCTTTTGGGTGGGCGGTGCTTCCGAGCACGCCGAGGGCAGCTGCTGGGATGCTCCCTTCGAGGGCCGCGTTGCGCTCGTCATGGGCTCCGAGGGCGACGGCATCTCGCGCCTGGTGCTTGAGAAATGCGACTTTTTGACCAAGCTTCCCCAGCGCGGCATGACCGAGAGTCTCAATGTTGCCCAGGCGACCACCGCGCTGTGCTTTGAGTGGTTGCGCCGCAATGCCGGCGAGCTCATGGGGGAGGAGTAGCGCATGTCCAAGAAGAACCGCGCCAAGTCCAAGGCCAAGCGCTTTGGCGAGGGCTCGGCCAAGCCGATTGTTTCGGCCGCGACCTATGGCGTGGGCGGCAATGCGTTTGCGCAGGCCATCGCCGATCCGGTCTCGACGGTGCACTCCAATAAGCCCGAGCTGCTGGTGGTCGACGGCTACAACGTGATTCACTGCACGCCGCGCTACGAAAAGCTCGTCTACGACCATTCCGACGATCCGTATTCCAGCGACGTTCACGATATGGCGCGCACCGCGCTCATCAACGATGTGGCGGCGTTTGCTCAAGGCCGCTACGAAGCCGTAATCGTGTTTGACGGCGCAGGCAATATCTCCAACGAGCGCCCCAATCTGCCGGCCCGCGGCGTGCGCATCGAGTTTTCGCCGACGGGCGTATCGGCCGACACCGTGGTGCAGAAGCTCTGCATCGAGGCGCGCGAGGAAGGCCGCGCGTGCTCCGTGGTGTCGAGCGACGGCACGATCCAGGCCGTCGTCATGGGTAAGGGCGTTACGCGCATCTCGAGCCGCATGCTGGTGGACGAGATCAAGCAGATAGATAACGATGTTCACGAGGCAGAGGAAGCTCCGCAGATCAAGATGACCCTGGGCAGCCGCCTGAGCCCCGATGCCCTGGCCAAGCTCAAGGCCCTGCGCGGGAGGTAGGGGATTATCCATAGAGACCCGTTTCCCAATTGGCCGGCCCGTTGATTTGTAATCAACGGACTGTGGGTTGCCGTCGCCAAAACGAATAGTTTTTGGTTTTGGCGAACGGATAAAACTATTCGTTCTGACGAATAGTTTTGAGATATGGTCGGTCGAAGGGTCTGTTGCGCCTCGTCCGCAATTCCTTTATTCTTAACTGGCTTCGCGCGAAAGCGCCAAGTGTGCCAGTGTGGCGCAACGGTAGCGCAACTGATTTGTAATCAGTGGGTTGCAGGTTCGATTCCTGTCACTGGCTCCATGAGAGTTTCGGGTTCTGTTCCCTTGTGGGACAGGGCCCGTTTCTTTTATGTCGATAAGTCAGCGTGTTTAGCGCCAACCAAGCTTCAGGTTTGTCTCGATCCGTAACACGAGTGGGCTGAAGACCCTCCTTATAGTTACAGATCGAGACATTGCCAAGGGACGGCCGATAACATCTCGATTTTTAACACGAAGAGGCTGAAAACCGTTCTAGCTGTTACGGATTGAGACGTTAAGACGGGTTGAGCGGGAAACATCTCGATCTGTAACAGATAGGGGAGGAATAACCCTCTTACTGTTACAGACCGAGACGGAAGCCGGGGTGGGGCTGATCGTCCTCATCGGGCGTGGATTTTCGGACGTACGAGCGTGGAAAAACTCCCGCTTAGTGAATGAGCGTGGATAATCTGCCACTTTGGATTCGATGGCACGGCAAAGTGGGAGATTATCCACGCTCGATTTCAAACGGAAGAAAATCCACGCTCGAATCTGCCGCGGAAGCCCGATCTCGACCTATATATAGGTGCAAATAGGCTGTTATCGAAGTTCGATCCTGAAGGTGTACTCCACTACACCAAAGTATTACCTTGGGAAACGTCACCGCTGTATCCAAAACCACCGTCCTTCATATCCAAACTCAACAAAACCGCAGGTCACGGCTATATAGATACGCCCGGAACCGTGTATCTAGAGGTTTTCGTTGACAGCCCCCAAGGTTGCATCGTATTATCTTTTTCGTTCGCGGGGGCGGCGGTCCAAAAGACCAAAGAACCTGCGGATACTTGAACGATTGGGAGTTTGCCCGAGTGGTTAATGGGGACGGGCTGTAAACCCGTTGGCTCTGCCTACATAGGTTCGAATCCTATAGCTCCCACCCGTCAAGTGCCTGTATAGCTCAGTCGGTAGAGCACTTCGTTGGTAACGAAGAGGTCACCAGTTCAAGTCTGGTTGCAGGCTCCATCCGGCGGTGTAGCTCAGTTGGTTAGAGCACACGGTTCATACCCGTGGCGTCACTGGTTCGAATCCAGTCACCGCTACCATAGGTAACACGGTGGCTTCTCAATAGTATGTTGAGAGGCCACTATGGTATAAAGGCAAAGTCCCGTCCGGGGACGACCTGTTTAGAGGAGGGCTTTATGGCCAAAGAGAAGTTTGAGCGCACTAAGCCGCATGTTAACATCGGCACCATTGGTCACGTCGACCACGGCAAGACCACGCTGACCGCTGCCATCACCAAGGTTCTCTCCGAGACCGAGGGCTGCAAGGCTGACTTCACTGCGTTCGAGAACATCGACAAGGCTCCCGAGGAGCGCGAGCGCGGCATTACGATCTCCGTCTCCCACGTCGAGTACGAGACTGCTGCCCGTCACTACGCTCACGTTGACTGCCCGGGCCACGCTGACTACGTCAAGAACATGATTTCCGGTGCTGCTCAGATGGACGGCGCTATCCTGGTCATCGCCGCTACCGACGGCCCCATGGCTCAGACCCGCGAGCACATCCTGCTCGCCCGTCAGGTCGGCGTTCCCTACATCGTCGTCTTCCTGAATAAGTGCGACATGGTCGACGATGACGAGCTCATCGACCTCGTCGAGATGGAGACCCGTGAGCTCCTCTCCGAGTACGATTTCCCCGGCGACGACATCCCCGTCATCCGCGGTTCCGCTCTGGGCGCTCTCGAGGGCGACGCCAAGTGGATGGACGCTATCCGCGAGCTCATGAACGCCGTCGACGAGTACATCCCGACGCCCGCTCGTAACAACGACCTCCCGTTCCTGATGGCCGTTGAGGACGTTATGACCATCTCCGGCCGTGGTACCGTTGCTACCGGCCGTGTCGAGCGCGGTGAGCTCAAGCTCAACGAGCCCGTCGAGATCGTCGGCATCAAGGATACCCAGAACACCGTCGTTACCGGTATCGAGATGTTCCGTAAGTCCATGGACTTCTGCGAGGCTGGCGACAACGTCGGTCTGCTGCTCCGCGGCATCAAGCGCGAGGACATCGAGCGCGGCCAGGTTCTCTGCAAGCCCGGTTCGGTTACCCCGCACACCAAGTTCACCGGCGAGATCTACGTTCTGACCAAGGAGGAGGGCGGCCGTCACACCCCGTTCTTCGATGGTTATCGTCCTCAGTTCTACTTCCGTACCACCGATGTTACCGGTACGGTCAAGCTCCCCGAGGGCACCGAGATGGCTATGCCTGGTGACCACATCACCATCGAGGGCGACCTCATCCACCCGATCGCCATGGAGGAGGGCCTGCGCTTCGCTATCCGCGAGGGTGGCCACACCGTCGGTTCGGGCATCGTCTCCACGATCATTGAGTAAATTAGCTCTTTGATATAGCTGACTTAGAGAACCCGGCACTTATTTGGGTGCCGGGTTCTTTTCTGCAATGGATATTGAGCCGTTGCTGGTGTCGAGAGGATCGATAATGGTTCTGGGTACACCGTCGATTAGATCTCGCTGGCCCCATTGATGTGTTCCAAATATGAATGGATCCACCGAGAACCAATTGATTCGAGGTTTTCATTGACAGCACTTACATAGAGCTGATAAAGTACCATCTCGTGCCCGTACGGGGCGGATATGAAAGGTTCAGGATACATGCGTACTCTAGTTACTCTTGCGTGCACTGAGTGCAAGCGCCGCAACTATACGACCACCAAGAACAAGGCGACCATGCCTGATCGTATGGAGATCAAGAAGTATTGCCCCTGGTGCCGTCACCACACGCTGCACAAAGAGACTCGCTAGTCTCTAGTCACATACGCCAGTAGTTCAATTGGTAGAGCATCGGTCTCCAAAACCGAGTGTTGAGGGTTCGAGTCCTTCCTGGCGTGCCAGTCATTATTCCGTAAGCTCCCAATTGGGGGCTTACGGTTTACTCATGTATAAGCGCATTGCGCGGAGGTAACCCAAATGGCCAACAAGAAGAACAAGAAGAAGGCTCAGCAGCCGGCACCTGCCAACAACGCTGCCGCCAACTCCAAGGTTGAGGCCAAGAAGGCCGTTGCCAAGAAGAACGAGAAGGCTGCGAAGTCCAAGAAGAACGAGAAGCCTGGTTTCTTCGCCCGCACCAAGAAGTATTTCGCTTCGGTGAAGTCCGAGATGAAGCGTGTCACGTGGCCCGATAAGAAGGAGCTCGTGAACTACTCGGTCGTCGTTTGCGCTTCTCTGATCGTAGTCGGCGTCGTCATCGCTCTGCTCGATGCTGGCTTTGGCGAGGCTCTTGCTCTGTTCTCTGGATTGAGGGGCTAAACCATGTCTAAGCGTTGGTACGTCGTTCACACTTACTCTGGATACGAGAACCGCGTTAAGTCCGATCTCGAGCATCGCATCGAGACTATGGGCATGCAGGATCGTATCTTTGATATCGAGATTCCTATGGAGCGTGTCACCGAGATTAAAGAGGGTGGCAAGCGCGAGACCAAGGATTCCAAGATCTTCCCGGGTTATGTCCTGGTCCGCATGGAGATGGATGACGATGCGTGGACGTGTGTTCGCAACACGCCCGGCGTCACCGGTTTCCTAGGCGGCAACGGCAAGCCCGCTCCGCTTTCCCGTGACGAGTACAACAAGATGACTCGTCGTCCCGGTAAGGGCGATTTGCCCAAGCGCACCTCGGTTGATATTCAGGTCGGCACGTCCGTCCGCGTCACCGATGGCCCGCTTACCGACTTTGATGGCAAGGTCTCCGAGGTTAACACCGAGGCTGGCAAGCTCAAGGTCACGCTGATGATCTTTGGCCGCGAGACGCCGGTCGAGCTCGACTTTAACCAGGTCGCTGTCATCGCTTAAGTTTTCGTCCGTTCGCGCGAGCGTGCTTCTTCTGTGACTGCTCATCTCAGGAGTGCTTCTAACACGTGCGTGCTTACGATATAGCAAGTACTTCACACTCGTGATTCGAAAGGAATGACCATGGCTGAGAAGAAGGTCGCCAACGTCATTAAGCTCCAGATTCCTGCTGGTGCAGCTAACCCCGCTCCTCCCGTCGGCCCCGCTCTGGGCGCTGCTGGCGTGAACATCATGCAGTTCTGCCAGGCCTTTAACGCCGAGACGCAGGACAAGAAGGGCGACATCATCCCCGTTGAGATCTCTGTCTACGAGGATAAGTCCTTCTCCTTCATCACCAAGACCCCGCCGGCGGCTCACCTCATCAAGAAGGAGCTGAACCTCAAGTCTGGTTCCGCTAAGCCCCAGGCCGACAAGGTTGGTCAGCTCTCCCAGGAGCAGCTCACCAAGATCGCCGAGATCAAGATGCCGGACCTCAATGCCAACGACATTGACGCCGCCAAGAAGATCATCGCCGGTACCGCCCGTTCCATGGGCGTCACCATCGCTGAGTAGCGATTTCTTATGGTAACGACGGGTGCTCCGACCTGGGCGCCCGTTAAATGTGTGCAATAGGGCACACGATACGATGTGGGAGGGCTCACGCCCGTTTAACCACAGGAGGTAATGCACATGGCTAAGCATGGTAAGAGCTATAACGCCGCTGCCGAGAAGATCGATCGCGCCACGCTCTACACCCCCCTTCAGGCTGCCAAGCTCATTAAGGAGCTCGACACCGCCAAGTTCGACGAGACCGTCGAGGCCCACTTCCGTCTGGGCATCGATACTCGTAAGGCTGACCAGAACATCCGTGGTTCCATCTCCCTGCCCCACGGCACCGGCAAGACCGTTCGTGTTGCCGTCTTCGCCGAGGGCGAGAAGGCCCGCGAGGCCGAGGCTGCCGGCGCCGACATCATCGGTTCCGACGAGCTCGTCGCCCAGATCCAGAAGGGCGAGATCAACTTCGACGCCGCTATCGCTACGCCGAACATGATGGCCAAGGTTGGCCGCATCGGTAAGATCCTTGGTCCCCGTGGCCTCATGCCGAACCCCAAGCTCGGCACCGTGACCATGGACGTCGCCAAGATGGTCTCCGAGCTCAAGGCTGGCCGCGTTGAGTACCGCGCCGACCGCTACGGCATCTGCCACGTGCCCCTGGGCAAGAAGTCCTTCACCGAGCAGCAGCTCGTCGAGAACTACGCTGCCCTGTACACCGAGATCCTGCGCGTCAAGCCCTCTTCTGCTAAGGGCAAGTACGTCAAGTCCATCTCCGTGTCTTCCACCATGGGCCCTGGCGTCAAGGTCGATCCCGCTATCCAGCGCGACTTCCTGGCTGAGTAACTAACAGTTACTGCCTGAGCAAAGCAAGCATTGCTAAAGAGACCCGGTTCTGCCCTGCGCAGGACCGGGTTTCTTGCTATCTCGGGGCAAAACCATCACGAAGGGGACAGTGTCCCCTTTGTGATGGTTACCAGGGGGTTCTAGCGGTCGAGGACTCGATGGCCTCATGGCGCTTGAGCTCGCGGCGCATGGTTTGCGAATTGAGCCAGGCTGCCTGCCAGCCACGGATGGGGTAGCGCGCTTCATCCAGCTCAAACTGCGTATATCCGCAGGCGTTGATGATCGTTGCCCCACATGCGTGCTGACGTTCGCGTTGAAAGTCGTGGCCATAGCATTGGTGCACATGCCCGTGCACCATATAGTCGGGATTCCAGGACTCGAGCGCTGTGTTAAAGCATTCGAATCCTCGATGCGGCAGATCGTCCAGGTCGCCCATACCGGCGGCGGGTGCATGGGTAAGCAGAATGTCGCACCCGCCGACCATCCTAACCTTACGCGACAGCTTGCGCACGCGCTTGGCCATCTCGCGCTCGGTGTACATGTTGGCGCCATCTCGGTAGCGCATGGAGCCGCCAAGCCCCGCAATGCGGACGCCGCGATACACGTACACGGTGTCTTCGACACAGATGCAGCCGCCCGGTGCATGACGTGCGTAGCGGTCATCGTGGTTGCCGCGCACGTAGATGAGCGGCTTGTTGATGACCGTGACCAAAAACTCAAGATAGTCCGGGTCCAGATCGCCGGCGGACAAAATCAGGTCGACGCCCTCAAAGCGTTCCTTGCGAAAGCACTCCCAAAGGCATCGTTCTTCGGTATCGGCTATGGCAAGGATTTTCATAGGACAGGGACTTTCGGCTCATCGTCGAGCTGCGGAATGGTGCCTACCACGTTGTCCGCCAGCCAATTCATCTCGACAATCTGCGTGCTCGGCAGCGGAGGGAAGCCTTCGATCTGTACCACGCCGTTCTGGCTGTGGAGCTCGCCGCCAAAGGGGTTGATGGAGCCCTCGACGATGCCATTGCGGAGCAGCTGAACAAGCTTACGCGTCTGATAGGGCAGGCCCGGAGCGTAGCGAATGTCGATGACGCCCGAGCTCATACCATACCAGTAGTTGACGGCACGAACCTGGCTGTCGTCACTGGTCTCATCCCAGGTGCCGTGCAGCAGACTTCGCACGATAAGCTCGTAGTATCGGCCCCAGTTCCATACCGGCATGGCGATGCCGGTGACCTTGCCATCGACCAGGCGGTGGAGTCCGTAGGCCGTGGGGTCTTCGAGCGACTTTGACATGTCAGCGCCGGTCATGACGCTCACGCCTTCGCGGCACATGGCCTCGGCAAGGCCTCCGGCGGGCACATCGCCCCAGGTCAGGATAATTTGCGCGCGGGGGTCGAGCAGCGAGGCGCCAATCGCAAAGGCGTTGATCTCGCTAAGCGCGCCCGACGCAAAGACCGACGCGTGGTAGCCAATGCGATGGTTGTCCGCCATGCTGGCCGCAAGGGCGCCCAGCAGAAACTTTGCCTCGTACATCTTTCCAAAATACGAGCGCACGCTTTGGTGGGGAAGGCCGATGGAGCAGTTGAGGAACCGAACCTGGGGATACTCAACGGCCGCCCTGAGCGTGTATTCCATCAGGCGATGCGAGGTCGAGAAGATGACGTTGTCTCCATGTTTGACAGCCGTTTCCACGGCGGCGTAGAACACGTCCGAATCGTGGCAGTCCTCGAACGCCTCGGTGCGCACGATGCCGCCAAAGTGCTCATCAAGATACCGGCGGCCCTGGTCGTGTAGGCTGTCCCAGCTCGACGTGGCACAGGGAAACTCGTGGATAAAGGCGATTCGCATGGGATTGGCAGTGGAGTAGACGGTCTTGCTCATAAAGAAGTTGAGCACGCCCGAGGTAGCTTTTGTCGGTGCGCCCTCTTTCTCGTTGGGCTGCGGCGCTTCGACAAGATCGACTTTGTCCTCGTCGCTTTTGCCGGCAATGACAAGCTCGCGCCAAATCTTGCACAGACGGTTGACGACGATATCCGTCGGCGTATCCAGTAGACGGTCTTGGTTGTACACGTTGAGGTAGACGAGCATGGCGTCGGCGGGCGTAATGTCCAGATGGTCGCCGCCGGCGCGCAGGTAGGCGCGTTTAAAGAGTAGGAAGGTATGGCGCAGGTAGTCGACCTTTTTCTGTGGCCACTTTTCGACAAGGTCCTGGCCGAGCATCTTGGCGAGCGTCTCATAGCTTCCCTCGCGCGAGAACTCGATCTCGTATAGGGGGCAGACGCGCCAAAACGCGCAGAACTCGCCGTACAGGCGACTTTCGACGGAATCCCATGTGCCGGGGTAGAGGCGGGTGACCTTGGCCGAAACCGTCGGGGCGTCCAGGAATTTGAGGACGCTGACGCGCTTGTTGCCCTCCTGGACGTAGAACCGATGCATGAACTCGGTGACGATGATGGGGTCGCGATAGCCCTCGGTCACCTGGATGTCATAGAGGTTGGACCACTTGCGGGCGAACTCGGTGCTAAATGGCAACAGGGGCATAAAGTTGCACGAAAAGGCAGACTGACGGCCCTTGGTAACCGTGCCGACGACCATTTCGAGCGGAATGTCCCTTAGGCCGACGCTCTCTCGCTGACCTAAGGGGAGCTGGGCAACGAGGCTATCGAGGTCCGTAAGGTACGGGTGCTCGCTTTGGCTGATGGCGCGACGGCGTCCCTGCTCGCCGCGCTTGCGTGCTTGACGATAGGCCTCTTCCATGGTGTCTACTCCCTTAGTCGTTTAAACAACGATATGAACCATGGTACCACGATGCGAAACTACCACAAAGGTGCCTGTCCCCTTTGTGGTAGTTTAGGCGATGATGGGGGCGATGGCACGAATGCAGGCGTCGGCTGCCGTGAAGGTGGTGCTATCGTCGCTGACGATAAAGATGATTTTGCCCTTGACGCCAAAGTCGCCGATCTCGCTAAAGAGCACGTACGGCTCCTTGTCAAAGCCAGAGATGGGAAGCACCGCGGCCTTGGTGGCGTCGGTAAGCTCATCTGCCAGCGCGTCCAACGAGGCCCACTTGGACGTGTCCTTTACGGCAACGGGCACGGCAACGCGCCCAAAGGGCATGAGGTGCACGAGCGTGTTCTTGGAGATGTTGGAGTTGGGGACGATGATGGTCTGCCCGCAGGCGTCCTCGATGGTCGTATGGCGCCAGGTGATATCTTGGACCACGCCCGACACGCCACCGACCTCGATATTGTCGCCGGGTTTGATGATGCCCATAAAGGTCACCTGCATGCCACCGATAAGGTTTGACAGCGTGTCCTGAAAGCCGAGCGAGATGGCGATGCCGCCGACGCCAAGAGCGGCGACGAGGGCGTTTGCGTTAATGCCAAAGCAGTTGTCGAGGATAAAGCTGCCGCCGATCGTCCAAATGACGGCGCGCGCGATGTTGATGAAGATGCTCGATGAAGGGAGTGGGTTATCGTCGCGGTTAAGCAGGTGGTACAGGGTCTTGGACGCGACCTTGGCGGCAACGGCGGTGCCGATGGCCAAGATACCTGCCCAGATGATGTTGTGGACCCATCGTTGTGCAAAGAAATGAAGAATTGGCTCAAACAATTCCATGTAGGGAAACCTCCTAATGATCGTCCAACCATGATACCCACCAAAAAGCCCGTCCGATCACATTGGACGGGCTTCTGCGCTCGATATAAGGGTTAACGAAAACCACCACAAAGGTGCCTGTCCCCTTTGTGGTGGTTTTCTAGGTCGTTAGCTCAGTAGCATGCGGTCGTTGGCGAGCTCGCCGCCCGAGACCTCCTCGAACTTCTGCAGCAGGTCGGCGACGGTGAGCGACTTTTTCTCGTCGCCGGCCACGTCGTAGATCACATGGCCCTCGTGCATCATGATCAGACGGTTGCCCAGACGGATGGCGTCGTTCATGTTATGCGTGACCATGAGCGTGGTCAGGTGGTTTTCGTCGACAATCTCCTCGGTCAGGTTGAGCACCTTAGAGGCCGTCTTGGGGTCGAGTGCCGCCGTGTGCTCGTCGAGCAGCAGCAGGCGCGGCTTGGTGAGCGTGGCCATCAGCAGGGTGAGTGCCTGGCGCTGGCCGCCTGAGAGCAGGCCGACCTTGGCGTTGAGGCGTGTGTCCAGGCCAAGGTCCAAGCGCTTGAGCAGCTCAACGTACTCGTCCTTCTCGGCCTTGGTGACGCCCCACGAAAGACCGCGACGCCGGCCGCGGCGCTTGGCGAGGGCCAGGTTTTCGGCGATCTGCATGTCGGCTGCGGTGCCGCGCATGGGGTCCTGGAACACGCGACCCAGGTACTTGGCGCGCTGCGACTCGCCCAGACGCGAGATGTCGGTGCCGTCGAGCTCAATAACGCCCGAATCGAGCGGATACACGCCGGCAATCATGTTGAGTAGCGTGGACTTGCCAGCGCCGTTGCCGCCGATCACGGTCACAAAGTCGCCGTCGTTAAGGGTGAGGTCGACGCCGGTTAGTGCGCGCTTCTCGGTGACGGTGCCCTTGTTAAAGGTCTTTTTGACGTGCGAGAGCTTAAGCATCTGCCTCATCTCCCTTCGTGTAGGAGCTGCGGAGCTTGTAGCGCTCCCAAACCACGGGCACGCACAGGGCCACGGCAACGATTACGGCGGAGAGCAGCTTCATGTCGTTGGCGTCCATGCCCAGCTGCAGCACGATAGCGCGGATGAGGAAGTACACCACGGAGCCAAAGACGGCAGAGGCAAGACGGACGCTAAACTGCGTGAGTCCGCCGGGCAGCAGGCGGCCGAGCACCTCGCCGATGACGATGGCGGCAAGACCGATAACGATGGCGCCGGTGCCCATGCCAATGTCAGCGTACTTCTGGCTCTGGCAGATGAGCGCGCCCGAAAGGCCGATAAGGGCGTTGGAGAGCACGAGGGCGATCATCTTGGTGGTGTTGGTGTTAACGCCCAGGGCGCGGATCATGTACTCGTTGTTGCCGGTGGCACGCAGCGCCGAGCCAATCTCGGTGCCAAAGAACCAGTACAGGATGGCGACGATGGCCACGGCCAGCACAATGCCCAAGATAATGGCAACAGTGGACTGCGGCAGGCCCGTCATGTGGCTGACGGATGAGAAGATGGTGCCCTTGGCAAGGATGGGCGTGTTGGATTTACCCATGATGTGCAGGTTGATGGACCACAGACTGATCTGCGTAAGGATTCCGGCGAGGATTGCAGGAATCTCAAAAACGGTGGTCAAGATGCCCGTGACCGCGCCCGCGATGGCGCCGGCGCACATGCCGGCCAGCACGGCGAGCAAGGGGTCGACGTTATTGTTGACGATGAGCACGGCGCAAACACAGCCGCCGAGGGCAAAGCTGCCGTCGCAGGTCATATCGGGGATGTCGAGCAGGCGGAACGTGATAAACACGCCGAGCACCATGATGCCCCAGAGGACGCCCTGCGAAACGGCGCCCTGCAATGCAATGAGCATGCTTCATACCTCCTAGGATAGGGTGGACACGTGATTTTCCATAATAGCGGTACCAATGCATAAAAGAGCTGCGGACGGATGTTTTGTCTCATCCGAAACAAGCAGGGCGAACGCCGGTCTTTAGCGTTCGCCCCAAGGACTCAGATATTGAATAACGCGGCTGTGGCGCGCGTGCGGGCCCTAGACGCGTTACCGCGCATGGCGCTACTCGTCCAGAGCGGAAAGGTCGATACCCAGAGCCTCGGCCATCTCGTCGTTCTTGACGACGACCAGGTCCTTGCTCGAGAGGTGCTTGATCGGCATATCCTCGGGCTTGGCCTCGCCCTTCAGGATCTTAACGGCCATCTCGCCCGCGGCGTAGCCCAGGTCCTTATAGTTGATGGAGAGGGTGAACAGGCCGCCGGCCATGCACATACCCTCCTCGCCGGTCACGAAGGGGAGCTTATTCTCCTTGCAGATCTGGCCGACCTGCGAAGCGCCCGCGGCGATGGTGTTGTCAGTGGGGGAGTACAGCGCGTCGACCTTGCCCACGGCAGACTCGACGACGGACTGAATCTCGTTGGAGCTCGAGACGGTGAAATCGGTGTACTCGAGGCCCAGCTTGTTGAGCTCCTTCTTGGCGGCTTTGATCTGGACGTCGGAGTTGGACTCGGCGGTGCAGTAGAGCAGGCCGACCTTTTTAACGTCGGGCAGGACCTTCTGCATCATCTCGAGCTGCTCGGCGACTGGGGTGAGGTCGGAAGCGCCCGTGACGTTGGTGCCGGGCTTGTCGTTGTCCTGGACCAGGCCGGAGGCGGCGTAGTCGGTGATGGCACAGCCCACGATGGGGATATCGGCCGTGGCGCCGGCGGCAGCCTGCGCGGCGGGCGTGGCGATGGCATAAATCAGGTTGACGTTGTCGCCCACAAACTTGTCGGCAATGGACTTACACGTGGACTGGTCGTTCTGGGCGTTCTTCTGGTCGATCTTGATCTTAAGGCCGCTCTCCTTGATGGCCTTGACAAAGCCGTCGTTGGCGGCATCGAGTGCGGAGTGCTCGGTGAGTTGCAGAACGCCGATGGTGTAGTCGGAACCGGCGGCAGCAGAGCCGGAACCAGAGTTGCCGCCGCATCCGGCGAGCGGGGCGAGCGCGAGCAGACCGGCGGAGACCAGAAGGCTCCTGCGGCTGATGGTGATGTCCTTCATATCATTACCCCCAGTATAAAAATGGCTGGAAACACTGCACTGGGACAAAGTGCAAGTGGAACTATAGTAGCGCTGATGTCCATTTTTACAACAGCCTGGCGGGTTTTTTAATACAGAATCGGATGGGCGGTACGGGTAGTCGAATGGGCGGCGGAGGGTCTTATGCGGCGGAGGAGGCATCGTCCTCGTCCAGGACGGCGAAGAGCTTCTTGCCGTCGAGGAGACGTGTGGTGACGTTTCTCATGCGGCCGATCTCAACGGTACGCAGCGTGTCGTCGGCGCCTCGCGCGTCATAGACCGTTCCCAGCAAATACGAGATGCCGTCTCGTTGCTTGATGGCAAAGGGCCGGAGTGTCATCCGCGCCACTTCGACCTCTCCGCGTGCCGTGACACTCGAAATATCAAAACTCACCGTGGTTCCGTGGTCGATGGCCTGCTCGATGAGCTCGCAGGCATCGATGCGCTTGACGGGCGTGCGTATGGCCTTGGTGGATTTGTCGCCTGCGCTTGGAGCAGGCTCGGGTGCATCGAGGTAGCCGCGAACGTCGGCACTCGCCATGGCGACCAGGTGCTGCGCCATGCTTTTTCGAATGGCGATGGGCGTAGAGCGGTTGCGCATGACCATGCCGTGGAGCCGGATGATCTCTTCGTCGGTGAGCGGACGGGTCAAGAGCCGATACCCCACGCCGCGCTTGTATTCAATTTCGTATCCGGCATGGCGAAGTGCGGAGATGGCGGTGTAGATGCTGCGCCGCGCCGCCGAGATGGGCATGCGGGCGGGGTCGTCGGGATGGGCGAGACGCCGGATCAACTCATCGGAAAGCATGGCCTTGTCCTCGCCGGTGTTTTCGCTTAATAATTGCAGGATGCGAACGGCGCGATAGGCTGCCATCGAGGCGGCGCCCCTCGTCGTGGTCTCGTAAGTTTCAACAGCGGTTTCGGTCATGGCGTCCACGTCCTTTCCGTTTTGGGTGGCGACGGTATGGAGCCTAGGGCGCGGGGCTTTCCCAGGGGTGCAGGACACTCCGGGCGGTCGGTAGTCGTCGGCAAGCGGCGGGTCGAGTTTTCAACAGCCCTGCCCAACTGACCAAAATCTTGCCAAAAGCTTGACGGATACTGTTGAAAAAAGCGCCCCTCGGCTTGCCGAGAGGCGCTGGCGTGATGCGCTGGAACGCGTTTGGTGGCGCTGTGGCGATTAGAAGTCGGCGTTGCCCACGGTGCGCGGGTGCGGCAGGACGTCGCGGATGTTGCCCACGCCGGTCAGGTACATCACCAAGCGCTCGAAGCCCAGACCGTAGCCGGCGTGCTTGCAGGAACCGTAGCGGCGCAGGTCAAGGTAGTACTTGTACTGCTCGGGATTCATGCCCAGGTCCTTGATGCGGGCCTCGAGCAGATCCAGGCGCTCCTCGCGCTGGGAGCCGCCGATAATCTCGCCGATACCGGGAACCAGGCAGTCGGCGGCGGCGACGGTCTTGCCGTCCTCGTTCATGCGCATGTAGAACGCCTTGATCTCGGCCGGGTAGTCGGTCACGAAGGTCGGGCGCTTAAAGTGCTCCTCGGTCAGGAAGCGCTCGTGCTCGGTCTGCAGGTCGATGCCCCAGCTGACGGGGTAATCAAACTGGTGGCCAGCAGCGACTGCCTGCTCCAGGATTTCGACAGCCTCGGTGTAGGTAACGCGGGCAAAGTCGGAGTTTGCCACATGGTCCAGGCGCTCGATCAGGCCCTTGTCCACAAACTTGTTGAGCATATTGAGCTCGTCGGGGCAGGTGGCCATAACGTCCTTAAGGACGTACTTGAGCATGACCTCGGCGTTATCCATGTAGTCGTTCAGGTCGGCAAAGGCCATCTCGGGCTCGATCATCCAAAACTCGGCGGCGTGGCGCGTGGTGTTGGAGTTTTCGGCGCGGAAGGTGGGGCCAAAGGTGTACACGTCGCCAAAGGCCATGGCAAAGTTTTCGGCATTGAGCTGGCCGGACACGGTAAGGCTCGCGTGCTTGCCAAAGAAGTCCTGGCCCCAGTCGACCTCGCCGGACTCGGTGAGGGGCGGATTTTTGGGGTCGAGCGTGGTCACGCGGAACATCTCGCCGGCGCCCTCGCAGTCACTCGTGGTGATGATGGGGGTGTTGACGTAGACAAAGCCCTGCTCCTGGAAGAAGCGGTGGATGGCGGCAGCCGCGACAGAACGGATGCGGAACACGGCGCGGAACAGGTTGGTGCGCGGGCGCAGGTGCTGCTGGGTGCGCAGGAACTCGACGGTTGCGCGCTTCTTCTGCAGCGGGTAATCCGGGGCGCTGACGCCCTCGACCTCGATGGAGGTGGCAGAAAGCTCGAAGGGCTGGGGCGCATCGGGGGTCAGCTTGACGGTGCCGGTGCAAATGAGTGCGGCCGAGACGTTTTGATGGGCGATCTCGTCGTAGTTGTCGAGTGCCTCGCGGTTCATGACGACCTGCAGGTCGCGGAAGCAGCTGCCGTCGTTGAGCGTAACAAAGCCAAAGTTCTTCATGTCGCGGACGGACTTGACCCAGCCGGCGACGGTGACGGTCTGGCCGCCAAGCGACTCGGCATCGGCGTAAAGCTGCGCGATTTTGGTGCGGTTCACGTATCCTCCCATAACGGTTGAATGATAGTTATCCATACAGTTCGATATTCTAGCAGCTCGGCTCATTTGGGCTATACAGATAAGGCATTGGCGGGATGGTTTTTCAAACGAAAAGCGCCCACGGCAAATGCTCGTGGGCGCTTTTCGTGTTGCCTTTTGGCTGTGTGGCGCGGGGCCTGGCTACTTGGTCTTGGCTACCAGCAGCGGGTCGCCCAGCTTGACGAGCGGGTTGCCGCCGATAAGCGTTCCGGACTCGCCGACATGGTCGATGCTCTTAAGACGATCGAGCTCGGAGATGATGACGGTCACGATGTCCTCGTGGCCGGCGGCCTTGATGGCCTCGCGATCGAAGCTGATGAGCGGCTGGCCGGCCTTGACCGTGTCACCCATCTCGACAAAGCGGGCAAAACCCTTGCCGTTCATTTCCACGGTGCCCAGGC
>JAHYYO010000025.1:0-21740 GCA_019424925.1 Collinsella sp. | reverse complement strand
GGGGACGGCGTCGATGTTTACATGCGCACGAAAATCGCGCAGGTAGTCGAGGAATGCGGACTTGAACATCGCGCCGCCGGCCGGGGCCTCAAGCGATGCGAGGTAGTCGATATCCTCGGGCGTAAAGCGCAGGTTCTCGACCAGCTCGGGCAGCTCGGCGGTGCCGCACATGACGGCATAGGCGCTGCCAAAGGGATGATCGCGGTAAAACGCGGTAAAACAACCCTGCTCATTGGCCTTGCCGCTCTCCCACAGGCCCTGGGCCATAGTGAGCTCGTACAGATCGGTGAGCATTGCAATGTCGGTGGGATGCGAGATGTCGGTCAAAGCCATGGGGCGACCTTTCGGATGCGTTGTGCAGAGGTTGAGGGTTGGCGAGGCGGGCGTGCGGGCATGGAGCCCAGCGCGAACAGGCTAGTGCAGGCCCATGCTGGTCAGGATCGTGTAGCCCATAAAGATGACAAACGCGATGAGGGCAAGGACAATGATGATTTTTTGAGCCGGCGCCATGCCAGGGATCTCGTTCTCGCCCGTAGGCTCCTTGGAGGTAACCATGCGCTGGGCAAAGGTCATCTCGTCACGGCTCGACTTGGGCTCGACGGACTTGGGACGAGCGGCCTTTTTAGGCTGAGGCTTAGGCGCGGCAGGTGCAGGCTTCGCGGCAGCGGGCTTGGGTGCGGGCGCGGGCTTGCGCTCGGATGCGGCGTTCGCGGCGACCTCCTCGACCTTCGCACGCTCGGCGCGCAGGGCAGCCAGCTCCTCGCGCTCGCGACGGGCCTCTTCCTGGGCCTCGCGACGAGCCTTCTCGGCGCGGAGCTCCTCCAACTCGGCGCGCTCCTCGGCAGACAGTGGTTGGGACTCAAGCTCGGCCATGGTATAGCCCTTTCTTTTAAAAAAAGCCGCCGACACAATGTCAGCGGCTTATCAAATCCAAGGGTGGAGACGAAGGGAGTCGAACCCTCGGCCTCTGCCATGCGACGGCAGCGCTCTCCCAACTGAGCTACGTCCCCAGGACAAGTCGATATTTTACCTACGGCTCGCCAACTGTCAACGCCCAATAACCAGTCTTTTTGGGACGCGGCTATTTTGGCAACTTTTCGAACAGGCGATGCTCTCGATGATTTTTTATCCCCGTCCCAGAAAATTCATCGACGAACGCACTACTTTGCACTGGTGAGAACACCGGTGGTGTCGAAGGCCGGGGTGAAGCTCTCGTCTACCGCGCCGCCCTCTTGCCAGAACATCGTCGTAAAGCCCAGGTCGTCGGCATGGTCGAGCACCCGCTCGTACTCCTCGCGCGTCACGGCACGCGCCAGGTCGCCGCCCTGCTCGCGCATAAGTGCATTGGGCGTGTACTGGTTCATGACCGAGATCGGCACATCGCCCACCGTCTGCCACACCAGGTCCAGCACGCGACACGAATCGTCTGCATGTCCCGGCAGTACCAGATGGCGCACAATCATGCCGCGCTTCATGAGCCCGCCCTCATCCACCAGCTCTCCCCCGCGGCGCTCGATCTCGCGCGCCATCTGAGCCAGGCCTGACACAGCCACACGTGGGTAGTCCTTTATATGAGAGAGCGACTGCGCAAGCGCCGCATCGGCATATTTAAAGTCGGTGAGCCACACGTCAACCAGGTCACCCAAGGCAGCCACGGCGCTCGCGCGCTCATAACCGCTCGTGTTGTAGACGATCGGGATAACCAGTCCGCGCGCCCGTGCCGCGGCAATCACGGCAGGCAACAGGTGCGCATAGTGCGTCGCCGTCACCAAATTGATGTTGTTGGCACCCTGGTCCTGCAGTTCCAGCATAATCTCGACCAGGCGCTCAGGCGAAATCTCAAGGCCAAAATTGCCGGTCGAGATCTCGTGGTTCTGGCAGTAGATACATTTAAGCGAGCAACCGCTAAAGAAGATCGTGCCCGAACCGGCCTCGCCCGAGATAGGCGGCTCCTCCCACATATGAAGCGCGGCGCGGGCCACCTTGAGCGTGTCGTTAGCACCGCAGACGCCGTGCGCGCCCTCATCGCGCGCCGCACCGCAACGGCGCGGACACAAATGGCAGGCGGGCGAAAAAAGTTCGGTCAACGACGTCGGCATAAAAACATGCTCCAAAACAATGATTCAGCAGCTCAAGCGCAAAAGGACCAACCGCACGGACGGCTCAAGCCCAAGGCGCCGTAATCGTCCGACACGATTTTTGTAATGTCAAGACTGGAATCCACAAAGTGCCGCTTTATGATGTAGGTATTCCGCCCCCCGCGGAGCAACTGGGTGAACCGTCGCGTTTATTTAGGGAGCCCACACAGTCGTACCTAGTACAGGTATCCTTCGTTGTTAAGGACGCTGGAACAGTCGATGAGGGCACCCACCTGTTTTAGGTGGGTTCATTTTCGTAACGTGGGGGGTGGTTTTCTTTTGCCGAAAATCGCCATTACAGTCCATATGGATCCCCACCGGCATCCCGACAAGCCATCGACAACATCCCAATATCTGGTAAGCGCGTGATTATCGCTGCATGCAATTCCATGCACCCCCCGTGGTCGAGTATCATGGTTCGGCTATGCCCTTTGCGCATGGCGTTCTTCTGACCTTTTCCTTCGACGCTTGGCGGTTTTTAGATTCATGGCTTCATCCCCGAGCTACATACCGTACCTATGCGTGGCAGCGGCGGCTTTTATCACGACCTTCCTCGCGGTGCCCCTGGTCAAGCGCTTGGCAATTAAGCTCGATGCCGTCGACTATCCTTCTAAGCGCCGCATCAACACCAAGCCCATCCCGCGTTTGGGCGGAACGGCGGTGTTTTTGGGCCTGGTCGTTGCCTGCATTGTGCAAATCCTAGGCACCTGGTACCTAGGCTGGCCACCCGTCCTGGTGCCGCACCCGCGCCTTCACATTAGCTATCCCATGCTGGCGCTCTCCTTTACCGTCATCTTTGCGACCGGCGCTATCGACGACGTCTTCCAGCTCACGCCCAAGCAAAAGCTGGCCGGACAGGTCCTCGCCGCGCTTATCGCCTGCATGGGCGGCCTAAAAATCGGCGTCATCGTCAACCCGTTTGCTCCCGGCGAGATCATGCTCGGATGGCTCGCCTACCCCATCACCGTAATCTATCTGGTGGCATTCACCAACATCATTAACCTCATCGACGGCCTCGACGGCTTGGCCACGGGCATCTGCGGCATCGCCTCGTTCACCATGTTTTCGATGGCCGTTCTCTCGGGCCGCATCGACGCCGCCGCGCTCTCCATTGCGCTCTTTGGCGCCTGTCTGGCCTTTTTGCGCTACAACTTCAACCCCGCAAGCATCTTCTTGGGCGACTCGGGGTCGCTGCTTCTGGGCTTTGCGCTGGGCTCCATCTCGCTGCTCAACGTGAGCCGCACCGCCGCACTCACCTCGCTTATCATCCCGCTCATCGTTGCCGGCGTGCCTATCATCGACACGTTTAGCGCCATCGTGCGCCGCAAGCGCGCCCACATTAGCATCGGGCAGGCCGACAAGGGCCACATCCACCACCGCCTGATCCAAGAAGGCTACAACCAAAAACAGGCTGTGCTGCTCATCTATGCCTGGTGCATCATGCTTTCGGCCGGCGCCGCCGCCATCAATCAGGTCGAGGTGCCCATGCGCGTGCTCATCTTTACCGTGCTTGCCATTGGCTCGGCGGCCTTTGCCAAGCACCTGCACCTGTTTGAACCCGTGCTGCGCCACCATTACAACAAGCGCACGCACGAGGACGAACTGGTCACCCCCGACGACCCCGCCTTTAAGCAGGAGGAGCAGGCAGCCGAGGAGCGCAAAGAAGAGCGCCACCACAAGCTCTAGGGCAAGCTGCCGAGGATGTGCCAAGGCACCGTTAGCCAAGCACGGCCGCGCCGCACCCATCGCACATGCCGCACCACGCGCGTCCCTCTCCCGCCCCTCGCCTACTTACGCACCACCCCTCCAATAAACGCGTTATCATCTTGACCCATGAACATACGTTAGGAGCAATCATGCCAAACGAGAACAGCTACGAAGTCGCGCTGCAAAAGAGCAACGCCATTCGCGAGGGCCTGACCAAGACGCCCGAGAAGTTCACCATGCTCACCGGCGACCGCCCCACCGGCCGTCTGCACCTGGGCCACTACTTCGGCACCCTCAAGGGCCGTGTTGAGCTGCAGAACATGGGCGCCAAGACCAACGTGCTCATCGCCGACTACCAGGTCATCACTGACCGCGACACGACCGAGCACATCCAGGACAACGTGTACAACATGGTCATGGACTACCTTGCCTGCGGCATCGACCCCGACAAGACCATGATCTACGCGCACTCCGCCGTGCCCGCCGCCAACCAGCTCATGCTGCCGTTCCTGTCGCTGGTGTCCGAGGCCGAGCTGGCGCGCAACCCCACCGTCAAGGCCGAGATGGAGGCCTCGGGCCACGAGCTCACCGGCCTTCTGCTCACCTACCCGGTGCATCAGGCCTGCGACATCCTGTTCTGCAAGGGCAACGTGGTGCCGGTCGGTCGCGACCAGCTGCCGCACATCGAGCTCACCCGCACCATCGCCCGCCGCTTTAACAACCGCTACGGCAAAGTGTTCCCCGAGGTCGAAGCGCTGCTGTCCGAGACCCCGCTACTGCCGGGCCTGGACGGTCGCAAGATGAGCAAGAGCTACGGCAACGCCATCAACATCTCGATGACCGCTGAGGAGACGGCCAAGCGCATCAAGAAAAGCCAGACCGACTCTGAGCGCATGATCACGTTCGATCCCGAGAACCGCCCCGGCGTGTCTGGCCTGCTTTCGACAGCCGCCATCTGCACCGGCCGCTCCGAGGTCGAAATTGCCGAGGAGATTGGCATGGGCGGCTCCGGCCAGCTCAAGAAGTACGTGACCGAGGTCGTCAACGAGTACTTCGCACCTATCCGCGAGCGTCGCCAGCGCTACGAGAACGATCTGGATTACGTGAAGGACGTGCTGCACGAGGGCAACCGTCGCGCCAACGAGATCGCCGAGCAGACCCTGGCAGAGGTTCAGGACGCCATGGGTATGGTGTACTAGGCCGATCTGCTGGCTTGAGCTTTCGATTGCTATAGGGCGGGCGCTACGGCGTCCGCCTTTTTTGGAGCCGGACCGCTTCGGCTCCGTCCATCGCACTCCCCCGACAAACAGGAACAGGCCCGCCGGCAGTTAGTTGCCAGCGGGCCTGTTCCCGAAGTACACCGTTGAATCGCACAGAGGGGAGGAATGCGAATCAAACTCAACAGGGCAGGCTTTTTCATCGCCTATTGCCTGCTCCGTTGCTGAAACCAATATAGTTCGCCGTGGTTTACTTTGCAGCATCAATATCCGCCGCCATAGCTTCTCCATAAGTTAGCCCAAGTAAACTAAACCACCACAAAGGGGTAGGCACCTTTGTGGTGGTTTTGGCCACGGCAGAGCCGTTAGAGTCCGGCAAGCCAGCGACAGGCGGCCAAGTCGACGTGCACGGGATCGGTAAACGTCACACCCTCCCCCATTAAGAGCTCACGCTGAGCATCGGGGCCGCCAAAGGCAAAGCCCTCACAGATACGGCCGTCGGCAAACACCACGCGGTGACAGGGAATCTCGCCGGGGCGCGGATTGCTATGCAGGGCATACCCCACGTACCGCGCACTTCGTGGACGACCGGCAAGCAGCGCCACCTGGCCATACGTGGCTACCATCCCCTCGGGGATCTGCTCGACCACCTCGTACACCCGTTCAAAAAAGCCCTCAGACGTCATTGCTCGCTCCCTTCCACCCCGAAAAGCATAAACCACCGCAAAGGGGACAGGCACCTTTGTGGTGGTTTATGGCAGGTCGGTTAGTTGGCGGGCTGGAAGAAGGCTACGGCTACGGCGCCGGGGCCTACGTGGGTGCCGATGGTGGCACCAATGGTGTGAACGGGCAGTTCGCCCTCGGTGTGACCAGCCCACAGTGCCGCACTGTCCTCGATATACTTCTTGAGCACCGCATCCGAAAGGCCCGTATAGCCGAGCGCCAGCGGCATGGAAAAGTCGATGCCGCCTGCCTTTTCGACCTTCTGGTTGAGCAGGTTCCGGCCGTTCTTGGAGCCACGAGCCTTGCCCAGCTGCACGATCAGACCGTCCTCCGCTGCCACAACGGGCTTCACATTGAGCAACGTGCCCACAGCACCAGCCGCAGCAGACAGGCGACCGCCGCGAACGAGGTACTCAAGCGTCTCGAGCAGGCCGATGACGACTACACGGTCGCGCACGGCCTCGACAGCCGCCGCGATCTGAGCCGCGCCCTGGCCCTCGTCCACCAAACGCAGCGCGTACTCAACCAGCACGCGCTCGCCCAGGGTAACGTTATTGCTATCCACCACATACACATCGCCGCCCGGCGCCTCGGCAAGTGCGGTGCGGGCACTTTGGTTGGTACCCGAAAGCTTAGCGCCCACGGTAATAATCACTGCCTCATCGCCGGCCTCACGCGCCTCGGCAATAGCCTGCGAAAACGCGTACGGGTTGACCTGGCCGGTCTTAGGCAGCTCATCGCGCTCCACGAGCATCTCGTAAAAGCGCTGGTGATCGATGTCGACGCCATCCATGTACACATCGGTGCCAAAGGTGACGGACAGTGGCAAAACGGCCAATGCTGGGTGCTCGGCCGGTGACATATCGCTTGCGGAATCGGTAATAATACGGACGGACATAGCGAATCCTTTCTTGCGCAGGTCCCGCGCAGGGAATTTTGACAGCAAGCCCCGGCACGGCATACGCGCTCAAACGGGACTATGCAGTTGTTAATTGGAAGCAAATGCCTTGGCGGCCTTAGATCTCGCGCAGGGTGTTGAGAATCGTGCGTAGCGACGCATACATCTGCTCGCGCTGCTCCACACCCATAGCCTTACCGGTGGTATCGAGCACCTCGCGAATGATGCGGTCCGCCTCGCTCATACTCTCGCCGCCCAGAGCGGTCAGGCGCACCGGAGCACGATACTTAACGGCGGCATCGCCCGAATCATCGACCTCGACGTAGCCGCCCTCCTCCAGATGCGCGAGCGTGCGCGAGACGGCGGCGCGGGTCACGCCTGCCATGCGAGCGAGGTCGGCGCCAGTCAGGCCGTCCTTGCTGCGCTCAAGATAGTACAGGCACATAACGTCGGAGCCCTTGAGGCCCAGCCTTGCGCCCTCGGATGTCTTAATGCGCTGGATCTCCTTGTAGAGCCCGCTGATCAGTCCGACAAAGTCCTCGAAACGTGTCTCGTCGTTCTGCTGCATGGGAGACGACCGCCTTTCGCTTGCATAATGCTAACGGGTAAACATCTTAACCGTACTTATCGGCCGCCAGCCCTGCGCACCCTATTTGTTAACCCATCAACATAAAAACCACCACAAAGGGGACAGGCACCATTGTGGTGGTTTTGACCGTCGAGTTTGATCCGCAGACTTCGCTACAGCTCCACGCAGGGATTGTCGCGGGTCACAAGCGTCTTAACGACAACCGTCGCTCCCAGATAGCGCTCGAGCAAATCGGCAAGACGGTCGATGGCGGCCTGGCAGTCCTCCATTCGCTCGGGCTCCACGCACTCAATCGCCAGGAACGCATCGGCCGAATCATCGGACAGAGCCGTTCGAACGCCGTCGCGCCAGTTCCAGCAGCGGCACACGGCGCCCGCATCATCGATATAGGCCAGCTCGCAGGGCAGCGTCGGATCGTCCGCCTCCTCGCCAAGCGGCAAGAACGCGTCGCCACCGTCGGTCACCTTCAGGCGAAGGTCTCCCTCGATCGCATGCAGATCCTCGCCTCCCACGGGCAGCGCGTAGGTCAGCGACACCGTGTTGTAAATATCCACCGCCGGCGTGATATGACCGACCGGCTTGCCCTTGAGCACGCGCTTAAGCAGGTTCTCAATCGAACAACGCGCACCCTTCTTAGTCTTGAACAGACGATACGCCTCGCGCCATGCCTTGACCGGTGCGTTCTCGCTGATAGTGTCGCTGGTCAGATGACGCTCCGCGTCGATATTGGCGCGATCGAGCAGCGCCGCAATCGCGTCCACGTCCTCTTGAGGAATCTGCGCCGCGGGTTTCATGCCCTCAACGACTACAACACCGACCGCTGCCTGCGGAAACAGCTCCCAAAATGAATCCTCGGCAATAAAGCTCTTCACGCATGCTCCCTTCACGATTCGCGCCAACGCGAGCGCCTAAACAAAAAGCGCCCTTACAACGACCACCTTCAAAGTCCTACGGTGCCGTCACAAGAACGCTTACGCTGTCCCCATCCGGAGAAGGGGACGATATGTCAGGCGTATTGTAACCCGAGTCATCCACGTGAGCAAAACCACCACAAAGGTGCCTGTCCCCTTTGTGGTGGATATGGACTCACGGCGAAGCTAGTGGCGGAGTCCCAGCAGGCCGCGGCCGCGATGACGGGCCTCGGCGGACACCTGGGCGTGCGGGCCGGCGGCTTTGACGGACTCGGGCAGGTGCGAGTACTTCTTCTCGAAGTTCTCCTCGAACATCACCGCCAGGTTGTGCGCGGCCTCGTCGTAGCGCGCGGTGCTCTGCCAGTATTGGCGCGGCACCAGGATGCCATCGGGCACGCCGTGGCACGTCGTGGGAATGTCGACGTTAAAGATGTCGTCGTGCACGAACTCGCTGTCCTCAATGGTGCCGTCGAGGGCGCGCGCGACCAGCGAGCGCGTGTAGGCCAGCTCGATGCGATGACCCACGCCGTAGCCGCCGCCGATCCAGCCGGTGTTGACCAGGTACACGCGCGTGCGGCCGTCGGCAATGCGCTCGCCAAGCATCTTGGCGTAAACCATGGGGTCGAGCGGCATAAACGGCTCGCCGAACAGCGAAGAGAACGTGGGCGTGGGCTCGGTGACGCCGACCTCGGTGCCGGGAATCTTAGCCGTAAAGCCCGTCACAAAGTGGTACATGGCGGCGTCGGCCGTCAGGCGCGAGATGGGCGGCAGCACGCCAAAAGCGTCGCAAGTCAGGAACAGCACGACACTCGGAGTGGTGCCCATGCCCTTAGTCCACGCGTTAGGAATGTGCTCCACGGGATAGGCCACGCGCGTGTTGTGCGTGATCGAGATGTCGTCGTAGTTGGGCTTGCGGTTCTCGTCGAGCACCACGTTTTCGCAAATGGCGCCAAAACGGACGGCGTTGAAGATCTCGGGCTCGTGGAAGGCGTCCAGGCCCTCGCATTTGGCGTAGCAGCCACCCTCGATGTTGAAGATGCCCATGTCGGACCAACCGTGCTCGTCGTCGCCGATCAGCAGGCGCGTGGGATTGGCCGAAAGCGTGGTCTTGCCGGTGCCGGACAGGCCAAAGAACACGGCGGTCTCGTGCGTGACGGGATCCATGCTGGCCGAGCAATGCATGGGCAGCACGTCGTCCTCGACAGGCAGCAGGTAGTTCATGACACTGAAGATGGACTTTTTGATTTCGCCGGAGTAGCCGGTACCCGCGACCAAAATCACGCGCTCCTGGAAGTTGATGACCACGGCGGCGCTGGAGTTGAGGCCCTTGATGGCAGGATCGCACTGGTAACCGGGCGCTGCGAGCACGCAGAAGTCGGGCTCGCCGGTGCGCGCGATTTCGCGGGCGAGCGGACGGGCGAGCATTTGCTTAATGAAGAGTGCCTGGCTGGCACGCTCGCAGGCAACAAGCAGGCGACGCGTGTGGTTGCGGTCAGCGCCCGCCATGCCGCGCGTGACGAACACGTCGCGCTCGTTGAGATAGTCGACGATGCCGGCCTTGATGGCCTCATAGCTCTCGACGGACAGTGGGCGGTTGACCGCACCCCAGGCGATCTTGTCGTGAACATCGGGGGTGTCAACGATAAAACGATCGTTGGGCGAACGACCAGTGCGCTCCCCCGTCTCGATCACGAGCGCGCCATTAGAAGCCATACGGCCCTCTTTGCGACGAATAGCGTGCTCGACAAGCTCTGCCGCCGGCAGGTCCACCAGCAGACGGGGTTGATTCTCGGCGGGATCTTCAACGAGCGTAATACCAAAGTTGGACAGAACTTCTGCAGGGGTAACACCAGGCATGGGGCCTCCTTTAAAAACGCGACACGTTGACGCGACGCGCACTTTACTCACGTAAAGCCCGTTGTACCCGATATGCAAAAACGTTTTTGCGGCAAGGGCGGCAAGCCCGCCCAACGGTCAAAAATCGCAGGCAAGCGGCCTAGTCATTGGGGACGCTTTTAAACGACTAGTCATTGGGGACACTCTTGAACAGACAACATTCAAGGAGTGTCCCCGGATGCCGGCACTTAGGGACGTTCCCAGAGTGCCGGCACAGACGATATGAGCAGGACATAAAAACATTGAGAGCCCCTGCTGCATGAAAGACCGCGGATTAGGCCGACAATGGTGAGTGTCTAATTCAGCCGCGGCGGCCACGCCGCATTCATGGAAGGGGCTCCCATGCTCGATACTACCACCTTCGTCGGCCTCGACGTCCACGCCCGCTCGATAAAGGCAGTCTCCCTCGACGTCATGACCGGGGAGGTGCGCTGCGCGACCTTCGGCTACGACGCCGGGGCAGTCGCGGAGTGGGTGCGGTCCGTGGACCCCAGGGCCAGGTGCGTGTACGAGTCCGGGGTCACGGGCTTCGACCTGCAGAAGAGGCTTTCCGGCCTGGGGGTCGACTGCGTGGTCGGCGCCGTCTCGAAGATGATCAAGCCCAGCGCGGACAGGCGCAGGAAGAACGACCGCAACGACGCCGAGTTCCTCGCCCGCATGCTGTCGGTCGGCAACGTGGTCGAGGTGTGGGTCCCCGACGACGAGTGCGAGGCCGCCCGCGACCTGACCAGGGCGCTCGAGGACGCGAGGGACGACCTCTCGCGCTCGAAGCAGCGGCTCTCCAAGTTCCTGCTCAGGCACGGGCTCGCCTTCGACGAGAGGACGCCCACCGGCCGCAGGAAGGGCAACTGGACCCGGGCGCACTGGTCCTGGATCGAGTCGATAAGGTTCGCGGAGAGGGCCGACAACGACGTGCTCGCCTACTACGTCGACGCGGTCAGGCGGGCGGCGGAGGAGAAGGCGCGGCTCGAGGGGCTCGTCGAGGCCGAGGCCCGCAAGCCCAGGTGGAGGAAGAGGGTCGACTCCCTCCGCTGCCTCAAGGGCGTAGACACCGCGTCCGCCGCCGACCTCGTGTTCGAGGCCGGCGAGTTCTCGAGGTTCAGGAACGCCCGCTCGTTCGCGGCGTGGGTCGGCCTGACGCCCTCCGAGCACTCCAGCGGGGAGAGCGACCGCAGGGGCGCGATCACCAAGGCCGGCAACAAGCACCTGAGGAAGACGCTGGTCGAGGCCGCGTGGCACTACCTGACGTGCTCGGGGCGGCCGAAGGACCTCGCCAAGGGCCAGGCCCCGGACCGGGGCGCCCGGAGGCATGCCGCCAAGGGCGTGCGGAGGCTGGTCGAGAGGCGGGAGGCGCTGCTCGCGCGCGGGGTCCACGGCAACAAGGCGAACGTGGCCACGGCGCGCGAGCTCGCCTGCTGGGTATGGGCGGTCGGCCTCATGGCCGAGGAGGCGTAGGGGGGGGCGGTCCCCCGCACATAAGCCAGTCACCCCGGAAGCGGTTCGATCCGAAGCCGTTGAGGCGAACCTCAGGTCCCTTTTCTGCGAGCGCCCAGGGCGCCACACGCGTGCACAGACTGTCGGTTCGACGTAGAAGCCTCAGCCGTAGCAACGGATTGCCCAGCGAGAGATCGCCGCGGGCGGATATTAAACTGCAAAGACGAGCGTCGGTAAGACACGCCGAGGTCGCCGCGGACGGGCTGATATAGGGAGAGGGCCTGACCCCATATCGTTGGGGCCAGGCCCGATTTTGCCTCTTGACAATGTCCTGCTCATATTATAAGGAACGTCCCTAAGTGCCGACTACAGCGGCAGGCCTTGGCCGAGCATGGCTATGGCGCTCATCAGGACCAGCATGCCGGCGGCGTAGGGCAGGACGGCGCCCAGGAGTTCGGCATCCTTACCGCGCACGAGCACGGCGGCAAGACCAATGGCGAGGGTCTGCGGCGAGATCATCTTACCGGCGGCGACGCCCAGGGCGTTCAACGCGACCATCCAGTAGTCGCTCACACCCAGCGCAGTGGCAGCCTGGCTCTGAATGGGGCCAAACAGCATGCCCGAGGACGTGCCCGAGCCGGTCACAAACGCACCGACTGCGCCGATCCACGGAGCCAGAATCGGGTACAGCCCACCGGCGACGGCGATGCAGAACGCGCTGATCGAAGAGATCATGCCCGCATAGCCCATCACCTTGGCACAGCCCAGCACCGAAAGCATCGTGATCACCGTCGGCATCATCTGCTTCACAGTCGCGGCCAGCACCTCGCCCATCATGCGTGGCGAAGCACCCTGAATGGCACCGCCGACAAACGCGGCCAGGAAGATCCAAACACCCGGCGTGTTAATCCACGAAAACGTAAGCGTACCGGGGTTCTCGCCGCAATACACCTGCACGTGGCTTGCAAAGGGCGCAAGCGCGGCATGCACGGCGGGCACCAGGTTGGACGTACCCAGCAGCAGCACAAAAATCAGAATGAAGCACGACCAGGCCGAAAGCGCCGATTTAACGGTGAGCTGTTCGCCGGCCTCGATATTCATATGGAAGCGTGCGTCCAGATGCCCCGACTTCTCGGCACGCATGGCAAGCGCAGCTGTCAGCGCGAGCGAAACGATGGATCCTACGACCACGGCCAGCTCGGGGCCCACAAACATGGCAACGACCAGAGCCGCGCCGACAAACGACACGCCGGAGAGCAACGCCACGCCGGCAACACCGTGCAGACGCTCGCCCACACTCGCGGCATTGCCCTGGTCATCGGCAACACGGCCCGCAACCAGCACAATAAATAGCGGCATCACCACAAAGAACGGTGCGAGCTGCACCAGCTGAACGGTCGCTAGGTGAAGGGAATCCAAACCCACCAGGTCGGCAACGGACACCGTGGGGATGCCGATGGAGCCGTAGGGCGTGGGCACGCCGTTGGCCAGCAGGCAGATGAGCACGGCAGGCACGGCCTCAAAGCCCAGGCCCGCGAGCATGCCGGCGGGAATGGCGACAGCGGTACCGAAGCCGGCCATGCCCTCCATAAAGCCACCGAAGCACCAAGCCACGAGCAGCGCCAGCAGACGGCGGTCGCTGCTGATGGAGGTGATCATGCTGCCGATCACGTCCATGGCGCCCGTACGAACGCACAGGTTATACGTGAACACCGCGGCGATGATCACTAGGACGATGGGCCACAGAGCCATCAAAAAACCTTCGAGCGAGGCGGTCGCGATCTGCGCTGCCGGCAGGTGCCACCATGCGAAGGCAAGCAAGCACGAAAGGACAAACGATCCGATAGCGGCCTTCCAAGCTGGCCATTTAAAGCACAGCAGCATCACGACCAGCCAAATAATCGGCACAAGAGCCAGTAAGAATGCGGCGACGTCCATAGGTAGAAGCTCCTTGGTACCGCGTGGGCGGCATCGGGGGTGTCACAAAACTTCAACAGGATACCGCACGTTTACCGACAAATTACAGCCGCCCGCCGAAATTATTGAACAATCCGTTCAAAAACACGAACGAACACCGTCGCGTCTATACTAAAGCGCAGCAATAGAAAGGACTCCGCTTTGAGCATCACGCCCCTCGATAGCATTCGCCGCGCCATCGCCCGCCGCAACGGCGTCTCCAACCCCGCTGCATCGAGAGACGGCGCCGCGAAGGCCCAGGGCGGCCGCATCGAGAACGGCCTGTTCCCCGCATCGCACACCGCCGAGGAGCTCGCACGAATCCAAGAGCTAAGCCAGCGTAACGCCGGCGGTCCCGACAGCAGCCAGGCCACACGCCGTCGCCGCGAGCGCGATCGCCAGCCCGGCCCCATCCACCGCATGGTCAATGCCTGGTGGAACCGCCTGCTCGGAGCCGTCTACGGCGGCGGCTTCTCCACGCAAGAAGCCGAGTACGAAGATCACGCCACCCGTCGCGACTACCTTTGGAATACCCTGGGCACCGCCGTATGGGGCATGGCGTTTCCGTTGCTCACCATCGTGTCCACACAGCTCGTGGGCGCCGAGGAGGCTGGCAAATTCTCCATCGCCTTTGTCACCGGCACGCTCATCATGATCGCGTGCAACTACGGCGTGCGCAATTTCCAGGTCTCGGACATCGACGAAAAGACGTCCTTTGCCTCTTACCAGCTCAACCGCTGGATCTGCGGAGCGCTCGCGCTGGCATGCGGCCTGGTATACAGCAGCGCCCGCGGCTACGATGCGCAGATGGCCACAATCGGCCTGGGCGTCTACCTGTATAAGGTGATCGACGGCATTGCCGACGTGTACGAGGGCCGCCTGCAGCAGGCCGACAAACTCTACCTGGCCGGCATGAGCCAAACGCTACGATCCGTCGGCGTCATCGCGGTCTTTAGCGTGGTACTGTTCCTCACGCGCAGCATGCCCATCGCCGCCATGGCCATGGGTGTTACCGCGATCGCCTCGCTCGTTCTGGTCACCGCGCCGCTCGCCCTGCTCGAAACCGAAAAATCGCGCCGCGTGAGCCTGCGCGAGGTCGGTCACCTGTTTATCCAGTGCGCCCCGCTTTTTGGCGCGCTGTTCCTGTTCAACCTTATCGAGAGCATGCCCAAGTTCGTGATGGAAGGCACGCTGGCCTACAAGTATCAGCTGTACTTTAATGCCCTGTTCTTTCCGGCGCAGGGAATTTTGTTGAGCATTGGATTTATCTATAAACCGCAGCTCCTGCGTCTGTCGAGCATTTGGGCGAATCCGCGCAAGCGTCGCCGCTTTGACCTGATTATTGTTGCCGTTATGGCGCTGATCGTGGTCATCACCGGCGTGTGCGCCGCATTTATGGCAGGTCCCGGTATTCCCCTCATGAGCTTTATGTACGGTCTCAGCTTTGAACGCTACCGTACGCTGGCGCTGCTGATGGTCGTCGCCGGCGGCGTCACCGCGGCCATCGACTTTATCTACGCCATCATCACGGTGCTGCGCCACGCTGGAGATGTCACCAAGATCTACCTGATCTGCTTTGCCGTGAGCGTGGTGCTCCCGGTGATTCTGATCAATCTGCTCGGCCTGATGGGCGCCGTCGTGAGCTACCTAGCCATCATGGCCCTACTGCTGGTACTGTTGATTATCGAGTACGCCCACATCCGCCAACGCATAGAGAGGGACCGGAATCCGTACGGCGCCTAATTGCGGCGATGGGAGAAGCTAATTTGCGGTGGAATCACCCCGGCTGGAGTCTCGTTGCGGACACGCAAAACTAAGTGAGTAGACTTTTACCGAATCCCGGACCACATCGACAAAGCACAAGTCCGTGACCAGCGGTTTTATTGAGGCAAATATGTTGGGTGCTCGGCATTTCCAAAAAAGTCTACTCACTTAGCCAGCGGGCAGCCAAATGATTATTTAATCCCCGTCCCAGAAAAATCATTTGATGGGCAGAAGGGCAAGTAGTCAAAAAGGCTCCGTCCCAAATTAGCTACCCCTTGCGCCATCATTCTCCAGGATTGATATTCGCGTAGAACTCAGCCCCATCATCCAGCCGCAGGATACCTACGCGGCCAAACTCCGACCCAGTGGCGGCGGCGCAGTCGATGTCGATGCGATCGGGCACACCGGCGGTATCCTCGCCGCCCAGGCGTACAATCCGCCCGCGACCCGACTCCTCATCGAGCCCCGCCAGGCCGCCCACCTCGCAATAGCGCCCAAGCGATACCGTGGGCGTGTGGCCGCTCACCACGACCGGGCCCTTGCCCTCGGCAGAAAGCAGCCCGGTCGGCACATCCCAATAGCCGTGACGAATCCATAGCAGGTCATCGGACGACTGCACCGCGAGCATCTGCTGCAGCAGCTCGCGATCGGCATCCACCGCTCCGACGCCATCGGCACAATCGACGCCATGCTCAAGCAAAAACGCGCGCGCCGCCTTCATCTCGATTCCAGCATGTACCAGCAGATACGGGCGCTCCTCGGTCTCGACCACCGCGTAGAGCGGCAGCGCGGCCATCCATCGCACGAGTTCCTCGTATGCCTCATATTCCATGTCGTTGAGCTGCTCGCGCGTCGTCCAGCCACCGTTGATATCCCAGGTCTCGGCATCGAGCGGATCCTGGCCAACGATGGCATCGAGCATGATCTGCTCGTGATTACCCTTGAGCACGCGGGCGTTGGGCAGCAAGCGCACGAGCTTAATAACGCCGACCGGATCGGGCCCGCGATCGATCATGTCGCCCAGCACGTACAGCGTGTCGTCGGAAGTCAACGAGATCTTAGACAGGGCCTCGTCAAGCGCACGCACGTGCCCGTGAGCATCAGATGTCACATAGATCGCCATGGTACGCCTCTCCTTGCATTGCGGCCGAAGCCCGGTGCCGCAACTAAAACTTCAAGTTGAACTTAAACGTTACCCATTGTACTCCGTTGCAATAAAGCTGGAAAGGGTTTCCGAGCAGAGGCAAAGACGGCAGCCGTCTATGACGATATCGCGCACGCCCGCAATCCAACCCCATAAACCCACCATCTTTGGGTACAAATAACCGCAGGCAACTGACCGTGCCACGCCAACCACCCAGGAGCGGACACCATCCATGAACCAGATCCTTCTCTTTATCGGCCTCGTCATCATTTTGTGCCTGACCATCAAACCCGTCGGCAAAAAACTCCCCTTCCCCACCCTGCTCATCTTTATCGCGCTCGGCATGCTGTTGGGCGTCAACGGCCCGGCGCACATCGACTTTAGCGACTACGCGCTCACCGAAACCGTCTGCAGCACGGCGCTGCTGTTCATCATGTTCTATGGCGGCTTTAACACCAATATCGACCGCGCCAAGCCCGTCGCCGTGCCCGCGGTGCTGCTGAGCACGCTCGGCGTCGTCATCACTGCCGGCATCACCGGCGTATTCGCCCACTTTGTGCTGGGTTTCGACTGGATCGGCGGCCTGCTGCTGGGATCGGTCGTGGCGTCCACCGACGCGGCCAGCGTCTTTAGCGTTCTGCGCGAGCACAGCCTTTCGCTGAGGGGCGGCACCGACTCGCTGCTCGAGGTCGAATCGGGCTCCAACGACCCCGTCGCCTACATGCTCACCGCTGTGCTCGCTACACTCGCGGCCGGCGGCGACATCAACATTCCCGCACTGCTGGCCAAGCAGATTATCCTGGGCGTGGGCCTGGGCCTTGCCATCGGCTGGGCGGCGGGCCGCCTGATTGAACGCGCGCACGCAACGGCCAAGGACGCGCAGACCATCTTTTTGTTCGCCGTGGCCATCGTCGCCTACGCGCTGCCGAGCTACCTGGGCGGCAACGGCTTTTTGGCTGTATACCTGGCCGGCATTGTGCTGGGTGCCAGCGACATCACCGGCAAAGTCGAGATGGCGCACTTCTTTGACACCCTCACCGAGATGGCAGAGATGACCATCTTCTTTTTGCTGGGCCTGCTCGTTACACCCGCACGCCTGCCGCAAATGCTGCTACCGGGCCTGGCACTCATGGCGTTTATGCTCTTTGCGAGCCGCCCCATCGCCGTAGGCATGCTGCTGGCGCCGTTTAGGACGAACCCTCGCCAGGTTGCGCTCGTAAGCTGGGCGGGTCTGCGCGGAGCAGCTTCGGTCGTCTTTAGTCTCTTTGCCGTGGTGGCCGGCGTTCCCGGCGGACACGACCTATTTGACCTGGTGTTTGTGATTGCCGTGTCGAGCATTGTGGTGCAGGGCTCGCTTCTGCCGGCGGTGGCGAAGAAGCTCGATATGATCGATGCGACCGGCGACGTGCGCCGCACCTTTAACGACTACCGCGACGAGGACGGCATGTCGTTTGTAAAGCTCAAGGTGGGCGCTGGACATCCGTTTGCCGGACGCTCGCTCGCGGACATTGGCAGCGCCACAGATATGCTCGTGGTCCTGGTGCTGCGCGACGGCGCGCACCCGGTGCTGCCCAACGGCGATACCGTCATCGAGGAAGGCGATCTGCTGGTGATGGCCGCACCGACGTTCGAAGAGCGTGCCGAAGTTACGCTGCGCGAGGTCACTGTGACGCCCCACGGTCGCCTGGCCGGCCAGCGTCTTCGCGATGTGCCGCAAGGCAAGCATCCCTTTATCGTCGTGATGCTCAAACGCGACGGCCAGACGATCATCCCCGACGGCAACACCCTAATATACGCCGGCGACGAAGCCGTCATCGCCACGCTGGCGTCGTAGTGACCAGGAGGTAGCTAATTTGCGGCGAAGAGATCAAGCGCCTAGAGAACCTCATGCCTTCGCTCGCAGATTTGGATTTGCCTGAGGAGTAAAGCACCCCTCCCCCATGTAACCATCCTGTAAATCATAGCGGCGCACTCGGGTTTTGCTGTGATTCGGTCGCGCCTGACGCTCCACTGTGCTAAAGTATCCCGAACGTTCAAACGACTACGAGGGGAACTAGAAGATGGCACGTGTGCACAACTTCTCAGCTGGCCCGGCCGCGCTGCCTACAAGCGTGCTCGCCGAGATCGCCGACGAGATGATGGACTACCGCGGCTGCGGCATGTCCGTGCTCGAGATGAGTCATCGATCTAGCATGTACCAGCAGATCATCGACGACGCCGAGGCAACCCTGCGTCGCCTGCTAAGCATCCCCGACAACTACCGCGTCCTGTTTTTGCAGGGCGGCGCCACGCTGCAGTTTGCGGGCATCCCCATGAACCTCATGCGCCGCGGCCGCGCCGGCTACATCGTGACCGGCAACTTTGCCAACAAGGCATACAAGGAGGCCGCCAAGTACGGCGAGGCCGTACTGCTCGCGAGCTCCGAGGACACCAATTTCGACCGCATACCCACCATGGCCGACATCAACGCGCGCATTGCCGCCGAGGCCGCAGGCGACGGGCTCGACTACGTCTACATCTGCCAGAACAACACCATCTTTGGCACCATGTACCACGAGCTGCCCAACTGCGGCGACGTACCGCTGGTCGCCGATGTCTCGAGCTGCTTTTTGTCGCAGCCGCTCAACGTTGAGCGCTACGGGCTCATTTACGCCGGCGCGCAAAAAAACGCCGGTGCCGCGGGCGTGACCGTGGTCATCGTGCGCGACGATCTCATCGCAGATGGCCCCGCCTTTGCGCAGACGCCGCAGTACATGGACCTTAAGACCCAGGCCGCCAAGGGCTCCATGCTCAACACGCCCAACACCTTTGGCATCTACGTGTGCGGCAAGGTATTCCGCTGGGTCGAGGAGACCGGCGGACTTGCCGCCATGGCCGAGCGCAACTGGGCCAAGGCCAATCTGCTCTATGACCTGCTCGAGCAAAGTGAGCTGTTCCATGGCACCACGCAGGCCGACAGCCGCTCTATCGCCAACATCACCTTCCGCACCGGCGACGCCGAGCTCGACGCGGCCTTTGTCGCAGGCGCGGCAGAGCACCAGATTCAAAATGTCAAGGGCCATCGCCTCGTCGGCGGCATGCGCGCCAGCGTCTACAACGCCGTAACCATGGAGGACGTGCAGGCACTGGCCACGTACATGAAGGACTTCGAAGCGCAGCACGGTTTGAGCCAGCGATCTAACTAGCCCGCAGCACGCGGGCCGATCAGCCACTTCAAACCACTTGTTTTAAACAAACCAGCTAAGGAGTTTTTCATGCGCAAGATTAAGACCATCGACGACATCACCAAAGACGGCAAAGTCGAGTTTGGCGAAGGCTACGAATTTGTGAGCACCGCCGAAGAGGCCGACGCCATTCTGATGCGCTCAACCGACCTGCACGGCTACGAGCTGCCCGAGGGAATCCGCGCCATCGCCCGCTGCGGCGCCGGCGTCAACAACATCCCCGTCGAAGAGTACGCCAAGAAGGGCGTCGTCGTCTTTAACTCCCCCGGCGCCAATAGCAATGCCGTCAAGGAGCTCGTCCTAGGCATGCTGGTGCTCTCGAGCCGCGGCGTGGTGCAATCGATGAACTGGGTGCGCGACAACGCCGACGACCCCGAGATTCAGGTCGATGCCGAGAAGGCCAAGAAGGCCTTTGTGGGCCGCGAGCTCAAGGGCAAGCGCATCGGCGTCATCGGCCTGGGCAACGTGGGCTCCAAGGTCGCCAACGCCTGCGTCGACCTGGGCATGGACGTTTACGGCTACGACCCGTTCATTTCCGTCGAGCACGCGTGGGTGCTGAGCCGCGAGGTGCAGCGTGTGGGCACGCTCGAGGATCTCTGCCGCGGCTGCGACTACCTCACCGTACACGTGCCCAGCAAGGCCGACACCATCGGCATGATCAGCACCGAGCAGATTAACCTGCTGGCACCCGACGCCGTGCTCATCAACTACGCGCGCGAGACCATCATCGACGAAGACGCCGTCGACGCCGCCCTGCGCGAGGGTAAGCTCAGCTGGTTTAGCTGCGACTTTGCCACGCCCAAGACCGTCAAGATGCCCAATACGTTTATCACCACGCACTCGGGCGCCGGCACCGGCGAAGCCGAGGCCAACTGCGCCGACATGGCCATCAGCGAGCTCAAGGATTACCTGGAGAACGGTAACATCGCGCACAGCGTCAACTACCCCGCCTGCAGCATGGGCAAGGCGCGCGCCGCGAGCCGCATTGCCTGCCTGCATGCCAACGTGCCCAACATGATCGGCCAGATCACGGCCATCCTGGCCAAGGACAACGCCAACGTGCAGCGCATGACCAACGAGTCCGCCGGCGAGAACGCCTACACCATGTTCGACACCGATGAGCACCTGAACAGCAGCACGATCGAGGCGCTTAAGCAGATTCCGTCGATGTATCGCGTGCGCGTAATCAAATAGCGCCGGCTGATCTGACGGGCAGTTCCCCATGTGGCCTGCCCGTCACTGACATTGAATGCCCGCGGGGCGCCTTTCGCACGAGAGGCGCCCCGTTTTTGTGAGCGCTCCATTAAATGCACCGAGCCGCTTCTTGGCATACAATCTGTATGTTGACCTAACTATCTGTGAGGTGCCTATGGTTGATACAGATTTTGCTTGGCGGCTTACGCAAGGACTCGTGCGGATCGACAGCTCAGACCCGGGTGCGTATGAGGACGAGATTGAGCGCTATATCAAAGCGTTGGTTGAGGAACGGTTGGCGCAGCTGAGCCATCCGGTACTCCATGCCGTGCAGGTTGAGGAACTCGAGGTGCTGCCCGGGCGCCGCAACCTTATGGTCACCGTGCCGGGACTGAGCGACGAGCCACGACTCGTCTATATCTGCCATATGGATACCGTTACGCTGGGCGATGGCTGGGACGCGGACATTCCGCCGCTCGGGACGGTTGTGCGCGACGGCAAGCTCTATGGCCGCGGTGCCTGCGATATGAAGGGTGGCCTGGCCTGCGCCATTGCCGCACTGGTCCATACGCTCGAGCGCGTGGCGACGGATGGCGCGCTGCCCCGCCGCGGCTTTTCGCTCATCTGCTCGGTCGACGAGGAAGACTTTATGCGAGGCTCCGAGGCAGCCATCGATGCCGGCTGGGTCGGTTCGCGCGAATGGGTGCTGGATACCGAGCCCACCGACGGACAGATTCAAGTGGCGCACAAGGGGCGTACGTGGTTCGAGATTGAAATGGCTGGCGTGACAGCGCATGCGAGCCAGCCCTGGAAGGGCGCGGATGCCGTCGCCGCCATGGCCGAGGTCGTGTGCTCGCTTCGCCGCGCATTTGCGGCGCTGCCCGTGCATAATGAGCTGGGGCCTTCGACCATCACGTTTGGCCAAATCGAGGGCGGATATCGCCC
>JAHYYO010000024.1:0-23033 GCA_019424925.1 Collinsella sp. | reverse complement strand
CTATTGCGTTTCCGATAAAGACCTGGACGAAGGCCTCCGCCGCCTGTCCACCTTCCTTTCAACCCTGTAGCCCAACGGGACCCAACCCATCAGCCCACCGACCTAAGGGTTATGCGTGGGGCGCGCCGGCCAACGGGCACGAGGATTCGCAACAAAGGCAACGTAGCTCCGGTCGGGAGGGGCAGGGCGAGTTTTCCGTAGATTCCGCACGAGCCGAAGGCCACTTAATGTGGCCTTCGTGCGAGCCCAGGACTTGACCGAGCGGAAAACTCGCCCTGCCCCTCCCGACCGGAGCGTATGCAGGGTTTGTGTGCGAATCCTCGTGCCCGTTGACCGACGCCGGGGTCCCCGCCATAATACTTTCGGTTCACGCACGAATCCGCTGCCAGAGACAGCCGGTGCAAACGGGCATCGCCCGCGAGCTTAATGGGACTTCCCGCCAGCCGAGGTGGTCGAGTAGATATGTCTTCTCGCCCCCGTCGCTCATGCAGCGCGGGGGCTTTCTTTTTGGACATGCCCCCGTCACGTCCTTGTGGCGGACCGTGCCCGGAAAGAATTCGAGGAGGTGTAATTCATGCCCCAGCAGTACAAAATCGACAAGGTTGCAGAGATCGAGTCCCGTATCGCCGAGAACGCCGGTCTGTTCGTCGTCAACTACAACGGTCTGACGGTTAAGCAGGCTCAGGAGCTGCGTCATCAGCTTCGCGAGTGCGGCGCCGAGATGAAGGTCTACAAGAACAACCTGGTCAAGATCGCTCTCAAGAACCAGGAGCAGCCCGAGATCGACGAGATCCTCGCGGGCCCCGTCGCTTATGTGTTCTACGAGACCGAGCCGGTCGAGGCCGCTAAGGCCCTTAAGGACTTCTCCGCTAAGTCCAAGGGCGTCCTTGAGATCAAGGGCGGTATCTCCGACGGCAAGGCCGTTTCCGCTGATGATGTTAAGGCTATCGCCGAGCTGCCCACCAAGGATCAGCTTCTCGGCCAGATCGCCGGCCTCATCTCCGGTTTCGCTCGCGACATCGCTGTCTGCGTCAACGGCGTTTCCTCTGGTCTCGCTCGTTCGATCCAGCAGGTCTCCGAGCAGAAGGCAGCCTAGTTGCTGTTTTCACCCGCGGCGGCAACGCCGCACCCCTGGCGCATTCGCGCCGTGTTTTAACTGAT
The DNA here is from genome assembly GCA_019424925.1 of Collinsella sp. Lineage (GTDB taxonomy): Bacteria > Actinomycetota > Coriobacteriia > Coriobacteriales > Coriobacteriaceae > Collinsella. Next base: position 21,872 of record JAHYYO010000024.1, on the reverse strand, counting down.
CTCCGTGCATCCGCACGGAAACCGAAAGGACTTAGAAATGGCTAAGCTTACCACCGATGAGATCATCGATGCTCTTAAGGAAATGACCCTTCTCGAGGCTTCCGAGCTCGTTAAGGCTATCGAGGACACCTTCGGCGTTTCCGCCGCTGCTCCTGCCGCTGTTGTCGCCGCTCCCGCTGCTGGCGCTGCTGAGGCCGAGGAGAAGACCGAGTTTGACGTCGTGCTCGAGGGCTTCGGCGACAACAAGATCCAGGTCATCAAGGCCGTCCGTGAGCTCACCAACCTTGGCCTGAAGGAGGCCAAGGAGGTCGTCGAAGGCGCTCCCAAGGCTGTTCTCGAGGGTGCCAAGAAGGAGGACGCCGAGGCTGCCAAGGAGAAGCTCGAGGCTGCTGGCGCTGCTGTCACCCTCAAGTAATCAGGCTTTCTCGCCAGATTTCTTTGCAGACGGGGTTCGCATTGCGAGCCCCGTCTTTTTTGTTTTTCGGTCCCTCGGCATCGGTTGCTCAAACTGCCATGTTCTGTGATTTGCGTCGTATCGGGTGCCCTGCCGTTGGGCAATAAAATTGCACCATTCGAGCAATAATTTGCGTTGACCTGCTGAAGAATTGTCTCTGCCTTGTAGCGACATATAGTTCCAGCGGTAAGATGCTTGGGTATCGCAATTTGGTCTGCGGCTGTGTGCCGCACGCATGGGGCGCTTTTGCGCCTGCGAAAGGATCTTTGAATAACATGAAGGCAATCATCCCCGCCGCCGGTCTTGGCACGCGTTTTCTGCCTGGCACCAAGTGCACGCCCAAAGAGATGCTGCCGGTGCTCGACAAGCCCGTCATTCAGTACGTCGTCGAGGAGGCGCTCGAGCCCGAGGAGGTCGACGATGCCATCATCGTTACTTCTCCCGGTAAGCCCGAGCTACTGAACTACTTCCAGCCCGACCGTTCGCTCGAGAACCTGCTGCGCGAGCGCGGCAAGAACGCCTATGCCGATGCTGTCGCCCACGCTGGCGGTATGCCGGTCGACTTCCGTTATCAGTACGAGCCCAAGGGCCTCGGCCATGCTATTCGCTCTGCTGCCGACGCCGTGGCAGGGGAGAACTTCCTGGTTCTTCTGGGCGACTACGTTGTGCCTAACCGCGATATCTGCGACAAGATGCTCGCCGTTTCCAAGGAGCACGGTGGCGCTTCGGTTATCGCCGTCGCTGCTTGCTCGCCCGAGGAAGTCAGCCGCTACGGTGTTATCGCCGGCGAGCGCGTCGGTTCGCTCGAGGGCGCCGAGGACGTTGCCGATGCCGAGCCGGGCGCTGTTTGGCGTATCGGCGGTCTGGTTGAGAAGCCCGCTCCCGAGGCTGCTCCGTCCAACCTGTACATCGTCGGTCGCTACCTGCTGAGCCCGCTGGTCATGGACCTGCTGGCAGATCAGCAGGCCGGCAAGGGCGGCGAGATCCAGCTCACCGACGCCATGGCCCGTTCGCTCGACCGCGAGGCCATGTATGCCGTCGTCATCGACCCGCTGTCGGGCTACGACACCGGCACTCCCTCTGGTTGGATGGCCACTAACGCCCTCATGGCTGCAAACGACCCCCGCTTTGCCGATGCCTTCTGGGACGCCATCGACGAGCGCGGCGGATTGATGCGCAAGTAAGCCTTCGGGCACCGACATTTACGGGCGTGGACCTCGGTTCGCGCCCGTTTTTTATAAGAGCTGCGATTGCCGGCTCTCTGTTCACAGAAAATATATGAACAGATGTTCGATACACATACATCTACCTGCGTGTTTTCTGTCGAAAAACTTTGCTACTCCAAAAACTCAATCGCGTCAAGGCTTTTCTTGCCCAACGGTCGGTACCTGATAAACTATTAGGTTGCGATAACTGGCGAAGCTATGCCTCGCCAACCCACCGAGCATTTCCGTGAAGGAGGAAAAACCTGGTGACCTACGCATACACTGCCACTGAGCGCAAGCGCGTCAGCTTCGGGAAAATCCCGGAGGCCATGGAGCTCCCCAACCTTATCTCTGTTCAAAGGGAATCCTTTGAGCGTTTTAAGGATGAGGGCCTTCGTGAGGCGTTCAAGGAATCCAGCCCCATCCAGAGTCAGAACCATGTTCTCGAGGTTACCTTCGGCGAGCATCAGTTCGGCGACCCCGCGCACACCGTCGAGGAGTGCCGCGAGAAGGATATGACCTATCAGGCTCCGCTTCTGACCGACGTCCGTCTCACCAACAAGGAGACCGGCGAGATCAAGGAGCAGCTCGTCTTCATGGGCGACTTCCCCATGATGACCGATCAGGGCACCTTCATCATCAACGGTACCGAGCGTATCGTCGTCTCGCAGCTCGTCCGCTCCCCGGGCGTGTACTACAGCTCCGAGATGGATTCGGGCAAGCAGATCTACAAGGCCCAGATCATCCCGTCCCGCGGTGCCTGGCTTGAGTTTGAGGTCGACAAGCGCGACCAGCTCATGGTCTCCATCGACCGTAAGCGCAAGCAGAGCGCCACGATGTTCCTGCGCGCCCTTGGCATCGCCGTCACCAACGACGACATCATCGAGCTGCTCGGCAACTCCGATGTGATCAAGCGCACCCTGGAGCGCGACACCGCCCTCACTCGCGAGGACGCCCTCATCGAGATCTACCGTCGCCTGCGCCCGGGCGAGCCTCCCACCGTGGACGCTTCCCGCAGCCTGCTCGAGGGCCTGCTCTTTAACCCGCAGCGCTACGATTTGGCCCGCGTCGGTCGTTACAAGGTCAACAAGAAGCTCAACCTCACCACCGAGGAAGAGGTCACGGTGCTCACCGACGAGGATATCGTCGCGACGCTGCGCTACCTCCTGTCCCTCGCTGCCGGCGAGCAGGGCTTCAAGGTCGACGACATCGACCACTTCGGCAACCGCCGCATCCGCACCGTCGGCGAGCTCGTCGCCAACCAGTTCCGTATCGGCATGAGCCGTATGGAGCGCGTCGTCCGTGAGCGCATGAGCTCCCAGGACATCGACGAGATCACCCCGCAGTCGCTCATCAACATCCGCCCGATCGTGGCCTCCATCAAGGAGTTCTTCGGTTCCTCGCAGCTCTCGCAGTTCATGGACCAGGCGAACCCCCTGACCGGTCTGACCCACAAGCGCCGTCTGTCCGCACTCGGCCCTGGTGGTCTTGCCGGCCACAAGTCCGGCTCCAGCCGCCGCACCAACGTGCCGACGGCCGTCCGCGACGTTCACAACTCGCACTACAGCCGCATGTGCCCGATCGAGACCCCCGAAGGCCCCAACATCGGCCTGATCGGCTCGCTCGCCCTCTACGCCCGCGTCAACGAGTATGGCTTCATCGAGGCCCCGTTCCGTCGCGTCGAGAACGGCGTTGCCACCGACCAGATCGACTGGATGACCGCTGACGAGGAAGAGAAGCACGTCATCGCGCCGGCCAACACGCCGCTCGATCCCAAGACCAACGAGTTCATCACGACCGATGCCGAGGGCAAGATCGTCCGTCCGCACACCGTGATCGCCCGTACCCGCGACTTCGACGGCTCCTTCGGCGCTCCCGCCGACGTGCCCGTCGAGGACGTCGACTACATGGACGTCTCGCCGCGTCAGATGCTCTCCGTCGCAGCCACGCTGATCCCGTTCCTTGAGCACGACGACGCCAAGCGTACGCTGATGGGCGCCAACATGCAGCGTCAGGCCGTGCCGCTGGTTCACCCCGCCGCTCCCTATGTCGGTACCGGCATGGAGCGTCGCGCCGCTCTGGACTCCGGCGAGGTCACCCTGGCCAAGAACGCCGGCGAGGTCATCTTTGCCGACGCCGCCAAGATTATCGTCAAGCATGCCGGCGGCATGGACGAGTATCACCTGGCCAAGTACCAGCGCTCCAACCAGTCCACCTGCATCAACCACCGTCCGCTCGTGCGCGTCGGTGACACCGTTGAGCAGGGCGAGCCTCTGGCTGACGGTCCTTCGACCGATCATGGCGAGCTCGCACTGGGTCAGAACCTCACCGTGGCCTACATGCCGTGGGAAGGCTTTAACTACGAGGACGGTATCGTCGTGTCCGAGCGCCTGGTGGCCGAGGACCTGCTGACGACCATCAACATCACCCGTCACGAGATCGACGCCCGCGACACCAAACTCGGTCCCGAGGAGATCACCCGCGAGATCCCGAACCTCTCCGAGGACATGCTTGCCAACCTCGACGAGGACGGCATCATCCGCATCGGCGCCGAGGTCGGCCCTGGCGACATCCTGGTCGGCAAGGTCACGCCTAAGGGCGAGAGCGCTCTGACCGCCGAGGAGCGCCTGCTGCGCGCCATCTTCGGTGCCAAGGCCCACGACGTCCGCGATACCTCCCTTAAGATGCCTCACGGCGCTTACGGCCGCGTTATCGACGTCGTCCGCTTTAGCCGCGAGAACGGCGACGACCTGGCCCCCGGCGTCAACGAGCAGGTGCGCGTCTACGTCGCCCAGCGTCGTAAGATCCAGCAGGGCGATAAGATCGCCGGCCGCCACGGCAACAAGGGTGTTATCTGTAACGTTCTGCCGGTCGAGGACATGCCCTACATGGCTGACGGTACCCCGATCGACGTTATCCTCAACCCGCTGGGCGTTCCTTCGCGTATGAACGTCGGCCAGCTGCTCGAGTGCCACCTTGGCTGGGCTGCTGCCTGCGGTTGGGATACCGAACAGGCCGACTCCGACAAGTACGTCCCCGGTCCGTTCTTCACCGCCACGCCCGTCTTCGACGGCGCCAAGGAGGACGAGATCGCCGAGGTCATCCGTCGTGCCAACAAGAACATGCTCAACAAGGCCACCGCTGCCTTTGGCGATCACATGCGCCCCGAGTTCGTCACCCAGCTTGACGAGCGCGGCAAGACCCGTCTGTTCGACGGCCGCACCGGTGAGGAGTTCCGCGAGCCCATTACCGTGGGTACGTCCTACATCCTCAAGCTCGGCCACATGGTCGACGACAAGATCCACGCCCGTTCGACCGGCCCTTACAGCCTGGTTACCCAGCAGCCTCTGGGCGGCAAGGCCCAGTTCGGCGGCCAGCGCTTCGGCGAGATGGAAGTTTGGGCACTGTACGCTTACGGTGCTTCCAACGTCCTGCAGGAGATCCTGACCGTCAAGTCCGACGATACCGTGGGCCGCGTCAAGACCTACGAGTCCATCGTCAAGGGCGAGAACGTTCCTGTCCCGGGTATCCCCGAGTCCTTCAAGGTTCTCGTCAAGGAGATTCGCTCCCTCGCACTGGACATCGAGCCCATGCACGATGCCGACGAGGACGCCTCCGCCCCTGTGACCGCCGAGGAGACCTCCGCTCTCGACGACCTGGCTGCGCTCGCCGGCGTTGACGCCGACGTCGAGGCCGAGGATGCCGAGACCGCCGAGGCGCCCGAGGCTGTCGCCGCCACGACCACTGATAAGGAGTAGTTGACTGTGGCAGATTTCGAAGCTACTGATTTTGACTCGGTAAAGATCTCCCTTGCCTCCGCCGACCAGATCCGTTCCTGGTCGCACGGTGAGGTCAAGAAGCCGGAGACCATCAATTACCGTACCCTCAAGCCCGAGAAGGACGGCCTGTTCTGCGAGAAGATCTTCGGTCCCGCCAAGGACTGGGAGTGCTCCTGCGGCAAGTACAAGGGCATCCGCTTTAAGGGCATCGTCTGCGAGCGCTGCGGCGTCGAGGTCACCTCGGCCAAGGTGCGTCGCGACCGCATGGGTCACATCGAGCTCGCCGCTCCCGTGTCCCACATCTGGTACTTCAAGAGCCCCACGAGCTTCCCGATGAGCCGTATGCTCGACATCAAGTCCAAGGACCTCGAGAAGGTTCTGTACTTCGCCAGCTACATCATCACCGAGGTTGACTACGAGGCTCGCGAGGCCGACGCCGACGACCTGCGCGAGGAGCTCGCCGCCGATCTGGAAGAGATCGATGCCGAGTGCGCCCGCCAGATCGAGTCCCTCAAGGAGCAGGGCGACCCCGAGAACTTTGACGAGTTCTCCGACGAGGAGCCGCTGACCCCCGAGGAGATCGCCTCTGGCATCGTCGACATCGAGGAAGAGTGCAAGGACGAGAAGCAGCTCCGCACGGACGCCTTCAACGCCTTCATGAAGCTCACCGAGCGCGACCTCATCTCCGATGAGCCGCTGTTCCGCGAGATGACCCGTTACTACTCCATGTACTTCAAGGGTGGCATGGGTGCCGAGGCCGTCCGCGACCTGCTCGCTGCCATCGACCTCCCCTCCGAGGCCGAGAAGCTCAAGGCCATCATCGCCGACGAGGATTCCCAGAAGCAGAAGCGCGAGAAGGCCGTCAAGCGCCTCGAGGTCGTTGACGCCTTCCTGAAGGGCGGCAACAGCCCCGCGAACATGATCCTGGACGTCATCCCGGTCATTCCGCCCGATCTGCGCCCGATGGTCCAGCTCGACGGCGGCCGCTTCGCCGCGTCCGACCTCAACGACCTGTATCGTCGCGTGATCAACCGTAACAACCGACTCAAGCGCCTGCTCGACCTGGACGCCCCCGCGATCATCGTGAACAACGAGAAGCGCATGCTCCAGGAGTCCGTGGACGCCCTGTTCGACAACGGTCGTCGTGGTCGCCCGGTCTCTGGCCGTGGCGGTCGCCCGCTCAAGTCGCTCGCCGAGGCCCTCAAGGGCAAGCAGGGCCGTTTCCGTCAGAACCTGCTGGGTAAGCGTGTCGACTACTCCGGCCGTTCGGTTATCGTTACCGACCCCAAGCTGCTGCTGCACCAGTGCGGTCTGCCCAAGACCATGGCGCTGGAGCTCTTCAAGCCCTTCGTCATGAAGCGCCTGGTCGAGCTTGGCAAGGTCGAGAACATCAAGGGCGCCAAGCGCGCTATCGACCGCGGTGCCACCTTTGTGTGGGATATCCTCGAAGAGGTCATCGACGGCCGCGTCGTGCTGCTCAACCGCGCACCGACCCTGCACCGTCTGTCCATCCAGGCCTTTGAGCCGGTTCTGGTCGAGGGCAAGGCTATCCACCTGCACCCGCTGGTCTGCTCGCCCTTCAACGCCGACTTCGACGGCGACCAGATGTCTGTCCACGTGCCGCTGTCCAGCCAGGCTCAGGCCGAGGCCCGCGTGCTCATGCTCTCTGCGAACAACCTGCGCTCGCCGGCATCCGGCAAGCCGGTTAACATCCCCTCGCAGGACATGATCATCGGCGTGTACTACCTCACCCAGGTCCGCGACGGTCTGCCGGGCGAGAACCACGTGTTCTCGAGCTTCGACGACGCGCTGCACGCCTATGACTGCCGCTCCGAGGTCGACATGCAGGCCAAGATTCAGGTCCGCGTGTCCGCCGAGAACGCCAACGTCATCAACGAGGACGGCACCCGTATCTTCCGCGTCAAGAATGGCAAGAACGAGTTTGTCGACTACGACGTCACCGGTAACAAGACCGCACGCTTCGAGACCTCTATCGGTCGCATCATCTTCAACCGCCAGTGCCTGCCCGAAGACTACGAGTTCATGAACTACAAGATGGTCAAGGGCGACGTGGCCAAGCTGGTTGCCGACTGCTGCGATCGTTACCCCGAGGCCAAGGTCGGTCCGATCCTCGACGCCATCAAGTACTCCGGCTTCCACTACGCTACCCGCGCCGGCCTCACCATCTCGGTGTGGGACGCTCTCATCCCTGCCGAGAAGCAGGAGCTGCTCGACCGCGCCCAGGCCAACGTCGACCAGATCAACGAGTACTTCGAGGAGGGCTTCATCAACGAGACGGAGCGCCACATCGAAGTCGTTAACGAGTGGACCGCTTGTACCGACAAGGTCGCAGCGCTCATGCTCGACTTGTTCGACGAGGAGAACCCGCTCTACATGATGGCCGACTCCGGCGCCCGTGGTTCTAAGACCCAGCTGCGTCAGCTCGGCGGCATGCGTGGCCTGATGGCAGACATGTCCGGCGAGACGATCGACCTTCCCATTAAGGCGAACTTCCGCGAGGGCCTGCTGCCGCTCGAGTACTTCATTTCGACCTACGGCGCCCGTAAGGGCCTGGTCGATACCGCATCCCACACCTCGGACTCTGGTTACCTGACCCGTCGTCTGGTCGACGTGGCCCAAGACGTCATCGTCCGCGAGGAGGACTGCGGTACGCACGAGGGCGTCACCTACAACCTCATCATCCCCGGCACCACCGACCTCAACACCGACCTCGTCGGCCGTTGCTTCATTGAGGACGTCGTGGCTCCCGATGGCACCGTGCTCTTTGAGCAGGACGGCTACATCGAGAAGGTCGCCGACATCCAGAAGATGGTCGATGCCGGCCTCAAGAAGGTCAAGCTTCGCGCGCTGCTCACCTGCCGCTCCAAGTACGGCGTGTGCCAGAAGTGCTACGGCTGGGATCTTTCCACCCGTCGTCCGGTCGCCATCGGTACCGCGGTCGGCATTATTGCCGCCCAGTCCATCGGCGAGCCCGGTACGCAGCTTACGATGCGTACCATTCACTCCGGCGGCGTCGCTGGCGTCGACGATATTACGCAGGGTCTGCCTACGGTCAGCCGTATGTTCGATATCGTCGGCAACGTCAACGAGAAGATCCTGGGTCGCGAGGCCGAGCTGGCTCCGTACTCCGGCCACCTCTCGATTAAGCCCGAGAAGTCCGAGTACGTGCTGACGCTCACCGACTCCGAGGATCACACCCGTGTCCTCGACGAGCGTCGCGTCCCCGCTTCGGTGCGCTTCATGCCCGAGATCGAGGACGGCTGCGAGGTTCGCGCTGGCGACCAGATCACCAAGGGCTTCGTCAACTTCCGCAACCTGCGCAAGCTGACCGACATCGAGTCGACGATGCACACCTTCGTCGAGAGCGTCAAGGACGTCTACACCAGCCAGGGCGTCGACCTGAACGACAAGCACATCGAGGTGCTCGCACGCCAGATGCTGCGTCGCGTTCAGATCACCAACCCCGGCGACTCCAAGTACCTGCTTGGTCAGTACGTCGACCGCTACGAGTTTGCCGACGAGGTCGAGCGCGTTGCCCGTCTGGGCGGTCAGGCTCCTGTGGCCGAGCCCGTCATCCTGGGTACGCTCAAGGTCGCGTCCAACATCGACTCCTGGCTGTCGAGCGCTTCGTTCATTCGTACCGCTGGCGTCCTTACCGAGGCTGCCATCGAGGGCAAGGTCGACCACCTGCTCGACCTTAAGTCCAACGTCATCGTCGGTAAGAAGATCCCGGCTGGTACCGGCCTCAAGCCGTACGCCAACGCCAAGCTGACGTATCGCACGGCCGACGGCTACGTGGACATCGACGGCCCGGCTTCGCCCAACGCCAAGTCGCTGCCCGAGTGGGCTCCTGTGGAGCTCAAGGACCTGGACGAGCAGCTCCCGCAGCAGCTCGACTGGGCCGGCTACGACGAGTTCGGTGGTGCTGACGGTTCGTTCACCCGCAACGGCCACACCATCTCCGCCGAGAAGGCTCGTCTGTACCTGTTCGACGATCTGGGCGTGTCGCAGCGCTGGACCAACAAGTTCAGCGAGGTTGGCATCGAGACGGTCGGCGACCTGGTTGGCAAGTCCGAGGAGGATCTGCTGCGCATCGATGGCATCGGCGCCAAGGCGATCGAGGAGCTCCGTGACGGCCTGGAGGCCCACGATCTGCTCTACATCCTCGAGAACAACGACGACGTTGCCGACGAGGAAGACCTCTCGCAGCTGCTGCAGATGGTCTTTAGCCCCGACGGTCCGGACGATATCCTGCTGGGTACCTCCGCTCCGACGCATCACGCCGACGCCGACGAGGAGCTCCTGGGCGCCCCGATCGACGACAAGAAGGCTCCCGCCAACGGCGCGATCAACGAGGACATGGCTTCCCTCGACGAGCTGCTCAACCAGCTCGTGGACACCGACGACGCCGAAGAGGCCAAGGACAACGACGAGGAGTAATTAGTTCCGCCGTTCTAACGAACGGCGGCGACCTCCGTCGCTGCGCGGCCCCCAGAGCTACAATCTGTCATTCAAAAGGCAGGGCATGACCAAAAGGTCAATGCCCTGCCTTTTTCATGCCACCTTGTACGCTCTGGGGGCCGCTCGCTTGCGTATGCTCAACTTGTTGCGTTCCGTTGATCACTTGCAAAAAAGGACAGGTTTATTTTGGTAGTTTTTCCTGCTTGAATTTGAAACATTCCGTTTGGTCAAAGCGTATCTATGGTGAGGACCTCATCAAGAACCATCAGCGTCACCGGGAGGTGATTATGGAAGAACAAGCTTTTAGACAGGCGGTCGAAGACCACCGGGATGTCGTGTTTCGGATCGCATTGACGTATCTGCGTGATCGCGCTGACGCCGACGATGTCGCTCAAGACGTCTTTCTTAAGTTGCTCAAAAGCGACGCGCAATTTGAAAACTGGGAGCATCTTCGTCGATGGCTTATCCGGGTCACGATCAATGAATGTAAATCTCTCTTTCGAAAGCCGTGGAGGCGCGTGGAGGATATTGAGAATCTGGCCGATTCGCTTTCGACGGCGCAGGAGGAGACCAAGGCGGTCCTGTCAGACGTTATGCGACTTCCGGAGCGATTCCGTATTCCTATCGTGCTCTATTACTATCTGGGCTTCTCGACTTCAGAAATTGCCGAGTTACTGCATGTGCCAGCCGCGACCGTTCGAACGCGTTTAGCTCGCGGCAGATCGAAGCTCAAGTTCATCCTAGAGGAGGGCGACCGTGAAATCCAACCAGATCAAGCAGGCCTTCGAGTCCGTCCAAGCCGATAGCGATCTTGCTGACCGTGTTCTTTATGCCGCTGCTGGCGAGCCGCTTCGCCGAAAGGGTCACGCGAAGCCTCTGTATGTTGCCGTAATCGGATGTCTTGCCGGAGTGCTGGCGACCGGAGGGGTCGCCTACGCTGTTGTCAATTCCAGTTATTTTGCCTCTGCCTGGGGAAACCATGGCAACGGAGAGTCCGTTACCTGGACTCAAGGTGGCTCGTCGGGGACGAAATATACCTACACCAGAGAGTTTGGTGATGGTATCGCGCCCCAAAGCTTGGAGGGTTCAGTACAGAAGGTCAATCTGTCCGTCGAGGGCAACGGCTATACACTCGACATTCATGATATGGCTATCGACCAAAACGGCTGCGGTGCTGTGACGTTTACGCTGTCCAATCCAAATGGCGTTAACTACTACAAGCCGGCAGCAGAGACAGGCGAACTTGTTCTCTATGGTGAAGAAGAACAAGGCATCGGTACACCCAGCATGAACTTCGGCGAGGAATGGGCTGATACACGCTGCACCATTGATAAGGACACATCAAGCGATACTGTCATTAATGGCACGATGTACTTTGCTTCTATGGATCGCGAGCGAGGTTTTCAACATGCGGTCACCTGGAATATCTCGTGGACCGAGGGCGAAGGAGAGGATGCGAAGCCGTTCGAGGCATCGACGCCCGAGTTTAGCGTTGGAGCGTACGTCGATACTAAGGAACTCCGCTCCGATGACTCGCCTCTCGAGATCAGCCCGTTTTCCATCCAGACGCACATCGATGATCTGGGCATTGACGCAGTCACGAAGAAGTTGACGGTTACCTACAAGGATGGATCGGAGCAGATTATCGAAGATGACGACGCAGGGGCGTTCAACTTATATTTTTCTTATACGCGCAATAGCGGAGAGAACATCTGGGTGCCAACGAAGTTGATTGATGTCGACCAAGTGGTCTCGGTAACCCTCGAGGGCACGAGATACACATCAACAGGAGAGACTCAAACGGAAGAACCCTTTACCATCGTCTATTCGTAAGGCTTGAGGCCGCTTCCCACTAGGGGAAGCGGCCTTTTTTGCGTTATATGGACGGTTATTTTGAGCGATATTCGCCTGAATTTCGGAAGTATGCGGCAAAATCTCGATGGTTCGACCACACCGCAAATGCTCAAGCGCTCTACCTGCGGGTTTATTATCGAAAAACCCCGGTGTGCTCGGCAGGTCCAGAATTTGCCGCATACTTCCGAAAACGCCGCCGATTTCCCTATGACAGATGAGGGCGGACCACCGCTGGAGCGCGACGTTTCCCCAGATAAAACCGACCAAAACAAACCTGTCCCTTTTTGGCTGGTAACGTTGCCCCGACGAGCACGTCGGATTTCCGGGCCGGGCGGCGCGGGGGTTAAGTTTGTCGCGAGTTCCGCACGAGCCGGAGGCCACTTAATGTGGCCTCCGTGCGAGCCAGGACTGTAGAGCAGCAAACTTAACCCCTGTGCCGCCCGGGCCGGGAATCCGCCCCCGCGCACAGGAGGGGATTCCTTTTGTGTAGGCTTTGCGGAAATGTGCCAATTTTGGGATACGCCCGGCGGCGTGGTCTGTTGACGGCACAGCTTACGGCACGTATCCTATCGAACTGCGTGTTTCGTAGGGGGATGCTGACCCCTCGATTCAAGCCGTTGCACTTTACAGAAAGCTGGAATCATTCGAGAAGGAGTACGCTTTGCCTACTATTAACCAGCTGGTTCGCCAGGGCCGTCGTTCCGTGCCCAAGAAGTCCAAGAACGCTGCTCTGCAGCACAACTCCCAGAAGCGCGGCGTGTGCACCCGCGTCTTCACCACGAGCCCCAAGAAGCCGAACTCGGCTCTTCGTAAGGTTGCCCGTGTTCGCCTTGTCAACGGCATCGAAGTTACTGCTTACATCCCGGGTGAGGGCCACAACCTGCAGGAGCACTCCATCGTGCTCGTCCGCGGCGGTCGTGTCCGTGACCTCCCTGGTGTCCGTTATCACGTCATCCGTGGCGCCTACGACGCTGCTCCGGTCCAGAACCGTATGCAGGCCCGTTCCAAGTACGGTGCTAAGCGCCCCAAGGCTAAATAAGCCAGATAACGTTTTGATACTTTCGCCGTGTGCCGCCTAAGCGCCGCACGGTAGACACTTAAGGAGATTTCACATGCCGCGTCGTGCAGCAGCTAATCGTCGTGAGGTTCAGCCTGACGCCGTTTACAACAACCGCCTGGTGACTCAGCTCATCAACAAGGTCCTTCTTGACGGCAAGAAGGCCACCGCTGAGCGCATCGTTTACACCGCTTTCGAGATCGTTGCCGAGAAGTCCGAGGGTGGCGACGCTCTCGCTACCTTCAAGAAGGCTATGGACAACGTCAAGCCCACGCTCGAGGTTAAGCCCAAGCGTGTCGGTGGCGCTACCTATCAGGTCCCGATGGAGGTCAACTCCCGTCGTTCCACCGCTCTGGGTATCCGCTGGATCGTCAACTTCTCCCGCGCTCGCAAGGAGAAGACCATGGCCGAGCGTCTCGCCAACGAGATCCTCGACGCCTCCAACGGCCTGGGCGCTTCCGTCAAGAAGCGTGAGGACGTCTTCAAGATGGCCGAGGCCAACCGCGCGTTCTCTCACTATCGTTGGTAAGTTAAGGTAAGGAACTAACATGGCTAAGCCTAAGTACAAGCTTTCCGATACCCGTAACATCGGCATCATGGCTCACATCGATGCCGGTAAGACCACCACGACCGAGCGTATTCTTTACTACACCGGTAAGACCCACAAGATCGGTGAGGTCCATGAGGGCGCTGCCACCATGGACTGGATGGTTCAGGAGCAGGAGCGCGGCGTAACCATTACCTCCGCTGCTACCACGTGCTTCTGGAACAAGGACGGTAAGGACTACCGCATCCAGATCATCGACACCCCGGGCCACGTTGACTTCACCGCCGAGGTCGAGCGCTGCCTGCGCGTCCTCGATGGCGCTGTCGCCGTCTTCGACGCCGTTGCCGGCGTTCAGCCCCAGTCTGAGACCGTTTGGCGTCAGGCTTCTACCTTCAACGTCCCCCGCATCGCCTTCATCAACAAGTATGACCGCGTGGGCGCTGACTTCTTCAACGCTATCGAGACCATGAAGGATCGTCTCGACGCCAACGCCGTGGCCGCTCAGGTCCCGATGGGCGCCGAGGACAACTTCTGGGGCGTCATCGACCTGGTCACCATGACTGCTTGGGACTTCAAGGCCGACGACAAGGGCATGACCTACCCCGAGCCGATGGACGAGATCCCGGCTGAGTTCGCCGACATCGCTGCCACCAAGCGCGAGGAGCTCCTCGACGCTGCTGCCAGCTTTGACGACGAGCTCATGGAGAAGATCCTCATGGAGGAGGACTTCACCGTCGAGGAGCTTAAGGCTGCTCTGCGCAAGGGCGTTCTGGCCAACGAGCTCAACCTCGTCTTCGTGGGCTCCGCCTACAAGAACAAGGGCGTCCAGGAGCTGCTCGACGCTGTCGTCGACTACCTGCCCAGCCCGCTCGACGTCGAGGCCGTTACCGGTACCGATCCGGACACCGGCGAGGAGATCGAGCGTCATCCTTCCTTCGACGAGCCCTTCTCCGGCCTGGTCTTCAAGATCATGACCGACCCGTTCGTCGGTAAGCTCACCTACGTCCGCGTTTACTCCGGCCGCGCCGAGTCCGGCTCCTACGTTGTCAACGCTTCCAACGGTCAGCGCGAGCGCCTCGGCCGCATCCTCGAGATGAACGCCGCCGAGCGTATCGACCGTGACGACGCTGCCGCCGGCGACATCGTCGCTTGCGTCGGCTTCAAGAACTCCACCACCGGCGACACCCTGTGCGCCGAGGGCAAGGAGATCGTCCTCGAGAAGATCGAGTTCGCTAAGCCCGTTATCGACGTTGCCATCGAGCCCAAGACCAAGGCCGAGCAGGACAAGATGTCCCTGGCTCTGACCAAGCTCGCCGAGGAGGACCCGACCTTCCAGGTGTCCACCAACCACGAGACCGGCCAGACCATCATCGCCGGCATGGGCGAGCTGCACCTCGAGATCATCGTCGACCGTCTGCTCCGCGAGTTCAAGGTTGACGCTAACGTCGGTAAGCCCCAGGTTGCCTATCGCGAGACCGCTGGTCACGACGTCGAGAAGGCTGAGGGCAAGTTTGTCCGTCAGTCCGGCGGTCGCGGTCAGTACGGCCACGCTGTCATCAAGCTCGAGAAGATGGAGGAGGGCTTCGGCTACGAGTTCGTCAACGCTATCGTCGGCGGCGTCGTGCCCAAGGAGTACATCCCGTCCATCGACAAGGGCATCCAGGAGGCCCTGAACACCGGTGTTATCGCCGGCTTCCCGGTCCTCGACGTTAAGGTCACCCTGTTCGACGGTTCTTACCACGAGGTCGACTCCTCCGAGGCCGCCTTCAAGATCGCCGGTTCCATGGCTATCAAGGACGCCCTCAAGAAGTCCGATCCGCAGCTGCTCGAGCCGATCATGGCTGTCGAGGTCGAGACCCCCGAGCAGTACATGGGCGACGTTATGGGCAACCTCTCCGGTCGCCGCGGCAAGATCGAGGGCATGGAGGATCGCAAGAACAGCAAGCTCATCCGTGCCAAGGTGCCGCTGGGCGAGATGTTCGGTTACGCTACCGACCTTCGCTCCCAGACCCAGGGCCGTGCATCCTACACGATGCAGTTCGACTCTTATGAGCCCGCGCCCAAGTCCATCGTGGACGAGGTCATGAGCAAGAACGCCTAAGTTCGAGCTCCCTGTTACGTAATCCGCGAGAACATCTCTCGCACTCTTTGGAGGTTTAAGTTGGCTACCCAGAAGATCCGCATTCGCCTCAAGGGCTATGATCACGAGGTCGTCGATCAGTCCGCGAAGCTCATCGTCGAGACCGCTCAGAAGACCGGCGCTCGCGTTTCCGGTCCTGTCCCCCTGCCCACCGAGCGCAACCTGTACACGGTTATCCGCTCGCCGCACGTGAACAAGGACTCCCGTGAGCAGTTCGAGATGCGCACTCACAAGCGCCTCATCGACATCCTCGACCCCACCTCGGGCACCGTTGATTCGCTCATGCGTCTCGACCTCCCCGCTGGCGTCGACATCGACATCAAGCTCTAAGCGATATCGCTCATAGCTTAAAGGGCCCCGCTGCCGTTACGGTAGCGGGGCCCTTTCGTTTTGAATGATGGTTTGGACTGCCGGGTAATGCTGCCGAGCCGATGGCTGCAGCGCCCTAATCGCTTAAGTGGCGCAATGACGCCTCCTCAAAATGGAAGGATCGCAAGCCGTCTTCTGTTTCGATGCACGCGCGACCAAAGCCATCGACCGTTATAAAGATGCCTCGCGCCAGCTCGTCACCGGCAGGGGAGCGGGCGATAACGTGCTTTCCAATCCAATTGAGGTGAGCGACATATTCGCCGTGGACGGGCGCGAGCGGTCCGGCGTCTTCTTCCTTGGCGGTGAGGCGTTCTGCCCAGGCATCTACGGCGTCTATAACGGCGTGATAGACCTCATCAAGGAGCATGTCGACGGTAGGAACGTTTTCGTTAAGGTCCGAGAGGCCAATTGCCGCCAGGCCGCCATCGGGCACCTCCTGGGGCGTGTAGTTTACGTTGACGCCAATGCCGCAGACGGCGAAGGGCCCGCCCTCGTTGTCACGAGCCGCCTCGACTAAGATGCCGCCAAGCTTATGTCCTCGTGCGACGAGGTCGTTGGGCCATTTGAGGCCGATCTCGTTAGCAAGACCCTGCTTTTCGAGCGCCTCGAGCACCGCTAGGCCGCTGACGGCGGCAAGACCAGAGTACTTTGCAGGATTAACGCATGGACGCAGGACAATCGAAAGCAATAGGTTGCCGGCGGTTGAATCCCACTTGTGGCCGCGCCGGCCGCGTCCTGCCGTCTGAGCCCGGGCGGCAAGTCCTGTGCCGTGCGGCGCTCCTTGTTTTCCTGCTTCGAGCAGGTCATCGTTGGTCGATCCGGTTACGTCGACTATCGTTAATTTGGCATCCATAGCGGCTGCTACCTCCATAATGAATAAGTGAATAACGCAATAGTGTCGTGAGGCAGACACAATGTGAAGCCTTTGTCGCATTTGGACAATTTAATGTTAACACGTCAACAACGACTAAAATGCGCTATCCTCTCTTGGTCGATGTAAACACGTCAACAACTCAAAGGAGGTTAGTGATGGGTTTCACGATACTGGGAACGGGCTCGGCGCTTCCCGAGCGCAGCGTTTCCAACGACGAGCTGTCCGAGTTCCTGGACACCTCGGATGAGTGGATTTTTACCCGTACGGGGATCAAGAGCCGCCATGTGTGCACCGCCGAGTCACTCGACGACCTTGCCGTGGCAGCGAGCGAGCAAGCGCTCCAGGCGTCCGGACTCGATGCGAGCCAGCTGGATCTGATCGTCTGCTCGACGACGACGGGCGATCATCTCGTCCCTGCCGAAGCGTGCGCCGTTGCTGAGCGCCTGGGTGCCACATGTCCAGCCTTCGACGTTTCGGCGGCTTGTGCCGGCTTCGTATTTGCGCTCGATGTCGCCGAGGGCTATATCGCTCGAGGACGAGCCAAGCATGTGCTTGTCGTTGCCTCCGAGCAGATGACGCGCGCCCTTGACTGGTCAGACCGCGCCACGTGCGTGCTCTTTGGCGACGGCGCGGGCGCTGCAGTGATAGGGGCTGGGGGAGACAACCCCCTTGCCGTTGAGCTTTCGACGGCGCCCGACGTCGAGACGTTGCGCGTTCCCGGTCTGGTCGGCACCTCGCCGTTTAAGGCCTCCGCAGATAGCGAGAGCGTGCTGTCCATGAATGGCCGCCGTGTGTTCAAGTTCGGCGTCAACGCCATCTGCGACACGGTCCATAAGCTTGCGAGCGATGCGGGCATTTCGGTCGAAGATATCGATCATTTTGTATTCCATCAGGCTAACGAACGAATCCTGAGTCAGGCGGTCAAGCGCCTTGGCGTGCCAGACGAGCGCGTGGTTCGCACGTTGCGCGAGACCGGCAACATTTCGAGCGCCTGCATTCCCTTTGCGCTTGACCGGCTGGCAAGTACCAACGCGCTGAATGCAGGCGACACCATCGCCCTCGTTGGATTTGGCGCGGGCCTGGATATAGGTGGCTATCTGCTTCGTTGGAAGTAGTCGCACATAGGAAATAAAAAAGCCCCTAGGGCACAAACAAAGGAGAACTACCATGGCAGATCAGAAGACCTTCGAGCGCGTTTGCGACGTTATCCGCGAGACCGCCGGTCTTGACGATGTCGAGATGAAGCCCGAGTCCACGCTCGAGGAGATTGGTCTCGACAGCCTGGGCACCGTCGAGATCCTCGTCGCCGTCGAGGACGAGTTTGGCATCCAGCTCGATACCGAGGAGAACCCCAAGACGGTCGGCGAGTTCGCCGATACGGTCGAGGCGGCATTGGAGAAGTAGAGATGCTCAAGACTCCTCTCTGCGATCTGCTCGGCATCGAAAAGCCCGTGTTCCAGGGCGGTATGGCCTGGATTGCCGACGCCTCGCTGGCGTCCGCAGTGTCCGAGGCGGGTGGCTTAGGGATTATCGCGGCCATGAACGCCGACGCCAACTGGCTGCGCGACCAGATTCACGAGCTGCGCGCCAGGACGGATAAGCCCTTTGGCGTCAACGTCATGCTCATGAGCCCGTTTGCCGACGAGGTCGCGCAGGTTGTGATTGACGAGCGAGTGCCGGTCGTCGTGACAGGCGCCGGCAATCCCGCCAAGTACATGAAGGCGTGGAACGAGGCGGGCATCAAGGTCATCCCGGTCGTTGCCTCGGTGGCGCTGGCGCGCCTCGTGGCGCGTCGTGGAGCCACGGCGGTTGTTGCCGAGGGCACCGAATCGGGCGGCCATATTGGCGAGACCTCGACGATGGCACTGGTGCCGCAGGTCGTCGATGCGGTCGACATTCCCGTCGTGGCCGCCGGCGGTATTGCCGACGGCCGCGGCGTGGCGGCCGCCTTTATGCTGGGTGCCGCCGGCGTGCAGGTGGGTACGCGCTTTCTGGTCGCAGACGAGTGCACCGTATCGGAGCAGTACAAGGAGATGGTCCTGAAGGCCAACGACACCTCGACGCGTGCGACCGGCCGCTCGACGGGACATCCGGTGCGTGCGCTTAAGAGCCCCTTCACCAACGCGTATGCCAAGAACGAGGCGGCGGGCGCAAGCTCCGAGGAGCTCGGTGCTATGGGAACCGGTGCGCTGCGTAAGGCCGCCAAGGACGGCAACTACGAAGAGGGTTCGTTTTTGTGTGGACAGATTGCCGGCATGGTTAGCGAGCGCCAGAGCGCACGTGAAATCGTTGACGATCTGGTCGATGGCGCCGAGCGCGTCCTGAAGGGTGCGTCCGCATGGGTAGCGTAGCGTTTCTGTTTGCCGGCCAGGGTGCCCAACACCCCGCGATGGGCGTCGACCTGATCGAGGCATCGCCGGCGGCCGCCGAGGTGTTCGCCATTGTCGACGAGGTGCGCCCGGGGACCAGCGAGCAGTGCCGGAGCGCCTCCAAGGAGGAGCTCTCGCAGACCGAGAACACGCAGCCGTGCGTGTTCGTTCACGACCTGGCAGCGGCTGCCGCCCTGCGCGAGCGCGGCGTGGTGCCTGCCGCCTGTGCGGGATTTTCGCTGGGCGAGGTCTCCGCGCTCACCTTTGCGGGGGCGTTCGATACGCGAGCGGGCTTTGAGCTCGTGTGCGAGCGCGCGGCGCTGATGGCCGCGGCTGCCGAGCGCCATCCGGGCGGCATGCGCGCCGTCATCAAGCTCGATGCGGTGCAAGTCGAGGGCCTGGCAAAACAGGCCGGCGAGGACTGCTGGCCGGTCAACTACAACAGCCCCCAGCAGACGGTTGTGGCCGGAGCGCCCGATGCGTTGCAGACCCTCGACGCCCTGGTAAAAGAGGCTGGTGGCCGGGCCATGAAGGTCGCGGTGTCGGGTGCATTCCATAGCCCCTATATGGCCGAGGCGACTGAGGGGCTGGCGACGTATATCCAAGCCGGCCACGCGCCGTCTCCGCTGCTGATTCCGGTCATGGCAAACATGACGGCGGTGCCCTATCCGGCGGACCCGCGAGCGGCATCAGATGTCTTGGTCAACCAGGTGAGTCATGCCGTTCGCTGGGTCGACACGCTGCATACTCTGCAGGATCAGGGGATCGACACGTTTATTGAGGTCGGCCCCGGCAAAACGCTGTCGGGCCTGGTCAAGCGTACGCTGAGCGACGTTCGCGTGTATTCGTGCGAAACGGCCGAGCAGGTCGCAGCTATTGCCGACGAGCTCGCATAGTCCACAGGGCTGTAACCCGAAAGGAATGACATGGGCAACTTGAACAACGGCGCGCTCGAGCGCAACGACTCACGTCGCGTGGTGCTGGTTACGGGCGGCTCGCGCGGTATCGGCCGCGCCTGCGCTGTCGGTCTGGCGGAGGACGGCTTTGATATCGCCGTCGTCTATGCCGGCAGCGTCGATGCGGCGCGCGAGACGTGCGAAGCCTGCGAGGCGGCTGGCGCCGCGGCACGCGCATATCAATGCGACGTGGCCGACCCCGCTGCCGTCAACGCGTGCGTGGAAGCGGTCCTCAACGACTTTGGCTCCATTTGGGCGCTCGTCAACAACGCCGGCATAACGCGCGACGGTCTGCTCATGCGTATGGGCGACGATGCCTTCGACCGCGTGCTCGATGTCAATCTCAAGGGCACGTTCAATATGACGCGCGCGCTCACCAAGACCTTTATGCGCCAGCGCGGCGGTTGCGTCATCAACATGAGTTCGGTCGTGGGCCTGATGGGCAATGCCGGGCAGGCCAACTACGCTGCCTCCAAGGCGGGCGTCATCGGCCTGACCAAGACGGTAGCGCGCGAGCTTGCACCCCGCGGCGTACGAGTGAACGCGGTCGCCCCGGGGTTTGTCGAGACGGATATGACGTCAAAGCTCTCGGAGAAGGTGCGTGCGGCGTGCGAGGAGCAGATTCCCCTGAGGCGCATGGCGCGCCCCGAGGAAGTGGCCGGCGTGGTGCGCTTTTTGGCGAGCGATGCGGCTGCCTACATTACGGGCGAGGTCGTACGCGTCGACGGCGGAATGGCGATGTAGAAACCAGGGCCGAAGAACGGCTTGGATGAGGAGACCATGATGGAACAGAGAGTTGCAATCACCGGTATCGGTGCCGTGTCGCCGCTCGGCAACACCGCGCTTGCCACCTGGGCGGCCATGTGTGCCGGAACGTGTGGCATCGGTCCGATCACGCACTTTGATACCGATGCATTTGCCGTCAAGGTGGCAGCCGAGGTCAAAGGTTTTGACGGCAACGAGTACTTTGGCAAGCATGACGCCAAACATCTCGACCCCTGTGTTCAGTTTGCGATGGCGGCGTCGGACGAGGCCATGCACGATGCGGGCCTCGATGTTGAGGGCGCGGTCGATCGCGATCGTCTGGGTGTCTATGTGGGCTCGGGCGTGGGCGGCATGCAGACGCTTGTCGACAACGTCCATACGATTGCCGACCGCGGGCCTCGTCGCGCATCGCCCTACATGATCGCGATGATGATTCCCAACATGGCATCGGGCAATATCGCAATCCGCCACAAGGCAAAGGGTCCGACCCTGCCCGTGGTGACCGCTTGCGCGACTTCTGCCCATGCGGTGGGCGAGGCGTTCCGCGCCATCAAGCACGGCTATGCCGATGCAATCCTGGCCGGCGGCGCCGAGGCTGCCATTATCCCCGATGCCGTTGCGGGCTTTACGTCCTGCCGCGCATTGACCACCAACCCCGATCCCGCGACGGCTTGCCGCCCGTTCGACGCGAACCGCGACGGCTTTGTGATGGGCGAGGGCGCCTGCGTGCTGGTACTCGAGAGCATGGAACATGCGCAGGCCCGCGGTGCGCACATTTACGCCGAGGTCGTAGGCTATGGCAACACCGATGATGCCTATCACATCACGAGCCCCGATCCCGAGGCTGCCGGCATTGCCCGTGCGATATCGCTGGCGGTGGCCGAGGGCGACGTTAAGCCTTCCGAGGGCCTCTACATCAACGCTCACGGCACCTCGACCAAGCTCAACGATTCGTCTGAGACGGCGGGCATTAAGCGGGCGCTCGGCGAGGACGCGGCGCGCGCCGCACATGTCTCGTCGA
>JAHYYO010000023.1:0-24144 GCA_019424925.1 Collinsella sp. | reverse complement strand
CTCTGGACCGTGTTCCGCTCGTGCCTGGTGAGCCTGCCGTAGGCCCTCGGGGCCGACTTCCCGGCCCCCTTCTTCCTCTTTCCGGACATGCCGTCCTCCGATCTCCCAGGGCCGGCCGGTCCGGCCCTCAGGGTATCGGATTCCCACATTCATCCGTACATGTACGGATGAATGTGGGAAGTGTTCGGATGAAGTTGCCAATCAAGGATTCGCCGAAAATCGACCAACTTTTTTATCTTGCCTGTACATGTTTAAACAACATGTTTTACAATAGGCGTATCGAATCAGAACATCGGAGGCGGACTGCACACCCATCGGCAGGCCGACCCCACAACAAGAAGGTTGGTAAGCGCATTCATGGAGCGTGCAAGCGGCGTCCTCATGCCCGTCTCATCTCTGCCCGGACCATACGGAATCGGCGGCTTTGGCTGGAATGCCTACGACTTCGTCGATTTTCTCGCCTCGTGCAAACAACATTACTGGCAGATTCTGCCCCTTACGACGACCAGCTATGGCGATTCGCCCTATCAGTCGTTCTCGGCCCGCGCAGGCAACCCCAACTTTATCGACTTTGCCGAGCTTATCGAGGCAGGGTATCTGGAGCAGCGCGATATCGATGGCGTGTATCTGGGATCCGACCCCAGCAATGTCGACTACGGTGCCATCTTTGGTGGCCGCCGTCAGATTCTCGACCGCGCCGCCGAGCGCTTTGCTGCCGACAAGCCGGCCGATTTCGATGACTTTATCCAGGCCAACGAGGACTGGCTCATCCCCTACTGTGAGTTCATGACCGTCAAAGAGGAGTGCGGTCTCAAGGCGTTTTGGGAGTGGCCCGCGGAGCTCCGCACCCGCGGCGAGGCTTCCGCCAAGGTCTGCGCCGACCATCCGGCGCGTATGCTCTACCACCAGATGACGCAGTACTTCTTCGATCGCCAGTGGAGCCGCCTCAAGGCCTATGCCAACGAGCGCGACATTCTCATCATCGGCGACCTGCCCATCTATGTCTCGCGTGACTCCGTCGAGATGTGGGCGACACCTGAGCTCTTTAAGATCGACACCGCCGGCAATCCCGTGAGCGTCGCCGGCACGCCGCCCGACCAGTTCTCGGCCACCGGCCAGTACTGGGGCAACCCCATCTACGACTGGGACGCCATGGAGTCCGACGGCTTCTCCTGGTGGGAGGGCCGCATTCGCGCCGCCCTCGACATGTACGACGTCATCCGCCTGGATCACTTCCGCGGCTTCGAGGCCTATTGGGAGGTGCCGTTCTCCTCGCCCGATTCGTCCTACGGTTCGTGGACGCAGGGTCCCGGCCTCAAGTTCTTCAAGACGCTCGAGGAAAAGCTCGGCACGCTGCCCATCATCGCCGAGGACCTGGGCTTCCTCACCCCCGGCGTCATCGACATGCGCGACAACTCGGGCTTCCCCGGCATGAAGATCCTGCAGTTTGCCTTTGAGGGCACCAACTCGTACTACCTGCCGCATAACTACATCGCCAACACCGTCGCCTATGTGGGCACCCACGATAACGAGACGGCGCGCGGTTGGTTTGAGGGAACGGCCACCCCGCGTCAGCGCGAGCAGGCAGCCCTGTACACCCATCAGCAGGCCGGCGAACCCATGGCAGATGCACTCAATCGCACCATCGCCGCCAGCGTGAGCGACACGTGCATCTACACCATGCAGGACCTGCTCAACTTGGGCAACGAGGCGCGCATCAACACCCCTGCCACGCTGGGCGGCAACTGGACCTGGCGCATGCTCGACGGCGCCATCACCCGCGAGCTCGAGCACAAACTCACCGACTGGACCGAGACCTACTTCCGCATCCCGTCGGAAGCCGAAATCG
Organism: Collinsella sp.; assembly: GCA_019424925.1. Lineage (GTDB taxonomy): Bacteria > Actinomycetota > Coriobacteriia > Coriobacteriales > Coriobacteriaceae > Collinsella. The sequence goes on along the minus strand of JAHYYO010000023.1, from coordinate 22,295 downwards.
AGCTTCCTCAATAGGAGCTACCGCGCCCGACCCCTCCCCACCGTGCGGACGCGCTTGCTTACCCGCGCGAGGCCACCCCAATCCCCTCGCGCGGGATTCTTATGAATTGCAGACATGTAATCAACCCATTACAGGAGGAAACATGCCCCAAATTAACCTCATGGAACTCGCCGAGCAGTCTTTTGGCACCTCGCTCGAGCAGCTCGACGACCGTCGCATTTACAAGCTGCTGGTCAAACTCGTGCAGGAGCGCTCCGCCGCCTGCCCGCTCAACAACGGCAAGAAAAAGCTCTATTACATTTCCGCCGAATTTTTGATCGGCAAGCTGCTCATCAACAACATGATCGACCTCGGCATCTACGACGAGGTTAAGGACCAGCTCACCGCCGCAGGCCACGACCTCAACAAGATCGAGGAGTTCGAGGTCGAGCCGTCGCTCGGCAACGGCGGCCTGGGCCGCCTGGCCGCATGCTTCCTGGATTCCATCGCCACGCTGGGCTTGACCGGCGATGGCGTGGGCCTCAACTATCACTACGGCCTGTTCCGTCAGCGCTTTGTCGACAACCAGCAGAAGGCCGTCCCCGACGAGTGGCTCGGTGAGCAGGACATCCTAGTCGACGACGACCGCTCCTACACCGTCGAATTCGGCGATTTTGCCGTTACCTCCAAGCTCGTCAACATCGACGTGCCCGGTTACGGCCAGCCCACCAAGAACCGTCTGCGCCTGTTCGACCTGGCGAGCGTCGACGACGGCCTGGTCCCCGGCAGCTCCATCGACTTCGACAAGACAGAGATCGCCAAGAACCTCACCTTGTTCCTCTACCCCGACGATTCCGACGAGCAGGGCCGCCTGCTTCGCATCTACCAGGAATACTTCATGGTGAGCAACGCCGCCCAGCTCCTGATCGACGAGGCCATCGAGCGCGGCAGCAACCTGCACGATCTGGCCGACTACGCCGTGGTCCAAATTAACGACACGCACCCCACCATGGTCATCCCCGAGCTCATTCGCTTGCTCACCACCGAGCATGGCATCGAGTTTGACGAGGCCGTGACCATCGTACGCTCCATGGTCGCCTACACTAACCACACGATCCTTGCCGAGGCGCTCGAGAAGTGGCCGCTCGTCAGCCTGCAGAAGGTCTCCCCTGCCATCGCCGACATTATCGTCAAGCTCGATGAGATCGCGAAGGCCGAGCACGATGACCCGCGCGTCGCCGTCATCGACGAATACGACACCGTCCACATGGCCCACATGGACATCCACTTTGGCTTCTCCATCAATGGCGTAGCCGCCCTCCACACCAAGATCTTGGAGGACACCGAGCTTCATCCGTTCTACGAGATCTATCCCGAGAAGTTCTCCAACAAGACCAACGGCATCACCTTCCGCCGCTGGATCCATGGAGCCAACCCCGCGCTCGCCAGCCTGCTCGACGATGTAATCGGCACCGACTGGCGCAGCACCGGCGATCTGAGCAAACTCGCCAAGTTCGCCGACGACAAGGACGTTCTTGAGCGCCTGGCCGCCACCAAGGTCGAGGCCAAGGCCATCATGCGCCAGTTCATGGCGCTCGAGCAGGGCGTGACCATTCCCTCCAACGCCATCATCGACGTCCAGGTCAAGCGCATCCACGAGTACAAGCGTCAGCAGATGCTCGCGCTCTACATCATCTGGAAGTACTTCGATATCAAGAACGGCAACAGGCCTAAGCACCCTGTCACCATCATCTTTGGCGGCAAGGCGGCGCCTGCCTACACTATCGCGCAGGACATCATCCATCTGATCCTGACGCTGTCGCAGTGGATTGCAAACGACCCCGACGTGGCTCCCTACCTGCAGGTTGTCATGATCGAGAACTACAACGTCACCGCCGCCGAGCGCGTGATCCCCGCCGCTGACATCTCCGAGCAGATCAGCCTGGCCTCCAAGGAGGCGAGCGGCACCTCCAACATGAAGTTCATGCTCAACGGCGCCCTAACCCTGTGCACGCTCGACGGTGCCAACGTGGAGATTGCCGAGCTCGTGGGCGACGAGAACATCTATACCTTTGGCGCCTCGTCCAAACAGGTCGAGCAGCTCTACGCCGACGGCACCTACAACGCCGGTGCGCTCTACCGCAAGCCCGGCATTAAACTGCTGGTGGACTTCATCACCAACCCGGCCTTTATGGCAACCGGCAACGCCGAGCGCCTGCAGCGCCTGCACGACGACATTAAGGGCAAGGACTGGTTTATGGCCCTGCTCGACATTGAGGAGTACATCCAGACCAAGGAGCGCGTGCTGGCCGACTACGAGGACCAGGACGCCTGGATGCGCAAGGCGCTCATCAATATCGCCAACGCCGGCACCTTCTCGTCCGACCGTACGATCTCCCGGTACAACGACGAGATCTGGCACCTGAGCTAGCTCATTCCCCTTACCCATCCTCTTGAGAAACGGAGTCGTGGCAACACGGCTCCGTTTTTTGTGCCCGCACGTTACCCTGTGATCCGACTCGGCCAAACAATCTCGATCCATAACAACTACTCAACCAAAACGGTCCCAGCCGTTACAGATTGAGACATACCGGCCCCTCCCCTCGGGTTTATCTCAATCTGTAACATCTAGCAGGTGAAATTCGCCTTTGGTGTTACAGATTTAGATGAAATGGTTAGCTCAGCGGAACCGTCTCGATCTGTAACATCTAACGTCCGAAATCGGCCCTATCCGTTACAGATCGAGACAAACGACCGGCCAGACAGTCCCAACACAAAGAAAGGCTCCCCTCTCGCCCAGTGGACGGGAGGGGAGCCTTATATGTGACCGCGGCAAAAGGATGGCAAAGCCGCAGTCGCCCAAAGGGAGGGCCTGGATGCACCGGGCCTAGATAAGGTTCTTGCCAGACACCTTATCGAAGAGATGAGTCGCGTTCTTCTCGAACTTGAACCAGATGGGGTCGCCAGCCTTGAGCGCGCCCTTGGCCTCGAGGTCGACGACGGGGATAATCAGGACAAACTGGCCGTCGGGAGCGGTCACGTGGACATGCTCGGTCGAGCCCATGAGCTCGGTCACCTCGACGGTGCCCTGGAGCGCACCCTCCTCGCCCTTGTCGGCAAGCAGAATCTGCTCGGGGCGCACGCCGGCCGTAATCTCCTTCACGTCGCCGCCGTCCCAGTTGAGAGCAAGCTGAGCGCAAGTCTCCGGGGCGAGCGCCACGTTCATATCCTCGGTCTTGACAGTAAAGCCGTTGCCCGAGCGCACCAGCTGGGCATCGAAGAAGTTCATCTGCGGCACGCCGATGAAGCCGGCGACGAAGATGTTCGCGGGATGGTTGAAGACCTCCTGCGGCGTGGCGATCTGCTGGACGACGCCGTCCTTCATGACCACGATGCGGTCGCCGAGGGTCATAGCCTCGGTCTGGTCGTGGGTAACGTAGATGAAGGTGCCCTTGATCTCGTGACGCAGCTTAATGAGCTCGGCGCGCATCTGGTTACGAAGCTTGGCGTCCAGGTTGGACAGCGGCTCGTCCATCAGGAAGACCTTGGGGTCACGCACGATGGCGCGGCCGATGGCGACGCGCTGGCGCTGGCCGCCAGAGAGCGCCTTGGGCTTACGGTCGAGGTACTCGGTAATACCCAGGATCTCAGCAGCGGAGCGAACCTTACGGTCGATCTCGTCCTTGGGGACCTTCTTGAGCTCAAGCGTAAACGCCATGTTCTCGTACACCGTCATATTGGGGTACAGAGCGTAGCTCTGGAACACCATGGCGATGTCGCGGTCCTTGGGCGCCACGTCGTTGACGCGCTTGCCGTCGATGAGCACGTCGCCGGAGGTGATGTCCTCTAGGCCGGCGACCATGCGCATCGTCGTGGACTTACCGCAGCCAGAGGGGCCAACGAGGACGATGAACTCCTGGTCGTGAACGGTGAGGTTGAAGTCCTCTACAGCGAGCACACCGTCCTCGGTAACCTTGAGGTTGTGCTTCTTCTCCTCGGTCTTCTTCTTTTTGCCAAAGAAGCCCTTCTTTTTTGACTCGTTGTTGGGATACACCTTCTGAACATGTTTGAGAACGATCTCGGCCATGTCTCTACCTTTCGATACGCGGCGCCGCGCTGAGGGGCGCCGCCAAAACTTGCAAAACAGTTACGGCATCAGCCCTTGACGGCACCTGCCACCACACCGTCGATGATGTACTTCTGGCAGAAGATGTACATGATGACGATGGGAACAACGACCATCATGATGCATGCCATCATGGGGCCGAGCTCGACGTGGCCATAGCCGCCGCGGAAGTACTGGATCAAGATAGGAATGGTCTTGTACTTGGTGGAGTCGAGCGTAAGGTAGGGCAGCAGATAGTCGTTCCAGACCCACATGGTCTCAAGGATGCCGACCGAAAGATAGGTGGGCTTCATAATGGGAAGGACGATCTTAAAGAACACCTGGACCGGGTTGCAGCCGTCGATCATGGCCGCTTCCTCAATCTCGAGCGGGATGTTCTTGACGAAGCCGGCGAACATAAAGACCGCGAGGCCCGCGCCAAAACCAAGGTAGATGAAGCAGATGTTAAACGGCGTGTTAAAGCCGATGCGGTCCGCGAGGTTGGACAGCGTGAACATGAGCATCTGGAACGGTACGACCATCGAGAAGACGAACAGGTAATAGAAGAAGTTCGAGATCTTGCTGTTGACGCGCACCACGTACCAAGCGCACATGGAGCAGCACACCAGAATCAGCACGACCGACGTGACCGTGATGATAAGAGAGTACATAAACGCCGAGGCAAAGCCCTGCTCGTTCAGAGCGTGCACGTAGTTTGCGAGGCCGTTGAACGTCTCGGGCGTGAGCAGATCGAACGCCGTGGTGGTGCTGATTGCGGTCGCTTTCTTAAAGGAATTGAGCGCAATCATGAACACGGGGTAGATCCATGCGAGCGACAGAATCGTAAAGAAGATCGAGAGCGCGCGGTTGATAGCCTTATCGCGTTTCATTACTGCTGCACCTCCTTGGACCTCGTGGCCTTAAGCTGGATCATAGAAATAGCGACAACCAGGATGCAGAAGATAACCGCCTTGGCCTGACCGATGCCCTGCCATGCGATACCGGCACGCGAATAGAACGTGTTGTAGATGTTCAGGGCGAGCATCTCGGTGGAGTGCGCCGGGGCGCCACCGGTAAGGGCGAGGTTCTGGTCGAACAGCTTAAAGCCGTTGGTGATGGACAGGAACAGGCAGATGGTGATCGTCGGCATCAGGTTGGGGATCTTAACCTTCCAAAACGTCTGCCATGCCGTGGCGCCGTCGACCTTGGCGGCCTCGATGTAGTCGGACGGAATGGACTGCAGACCGGCGATGTAGATGATCATCATGTAGCCGACCTGTTGCCACAGGGTCAGGATGATAAGGCCCCAGAAGCCAGCGGCGGAGTTGAGGGCGATAAGCTGGGCACCCACGTTGGAGAGCAGGCAGTTGATCAGAATCTGCCAAATGTAACCCAGTACAATGCCGCCAATCAGGTTAGGCATAAAGAAAATCGTACGGAAGATGTTGGTGCCCTTGAGCGCCTTGCGGGTGAGCGCCTGCGCAATGGCCAGCGCGATCACGTTGATGAGCACCGTCGACAGGAAGGCAAACGCCACGGTAAAGAAGAACGACGTGGAGAACTGCGGATCGGACAGCGCGCGCACGTAGTTCTCGATACCGACAAAGTGCGCGTTATTGATGGTAATAAACTGGCAGAACGAGAGATAGAAACCCTGGATAAAGGGAATCACGAACCCGATCATAAACGCCAGGCACGTGGGCAGCATAAAGAGCGGCCACCAGCGCTTGAGTGCTTTGCCCATAGAAGGGTCCTTTCAATATGCAGGGGGCGGGCAAACCTACGTCTGCCCGCCCCCTGTCGCTAATCAGATAGCTTGGGCAGCAACTGCTTACTCGGAAGCAGCCTTCTCGGTCTTCCAGCCATCGACGAAGGCGTTCTTGACGCCGTCCCACTTGGTGTTGTCGGCAGCATAAGCGATGAGAGCCTGCTTGAGGTTCTTCTTCCACTCCTCGGAGGGGATGTAAACGAAGTCCCAAGCGACGGTCTTCTTGCCGTCCTTGGCCATAGCAACGGCCTGCTGAGAGAAGACGTTGGTGGTCTCCTTAGCGCTCTTGAACGGGGCGGTCAGACCCATCTTGTCAGCGATGATGCTGGTGGCGGTGTCAGAAGTGACGCACCAATACATGAAGTCCTCGGTGGCCTTCTGGGCATCCTCGGAAGCCTGGGAGCTGACGCACCAGTAGTTCTCGCCGCCGGAGCACAGGCCCTGGTTCTCCTCGCCGTCGACGCCGATGTAGATCGGCAGCATGCCGAGCTGGTCGTCGGTCATACCGGCCTTGGTGAGGTCGGCGTAGGCCCAAGAGCCGTTCTGATAGAAGACGGCCTTGCCGGTTGCGAACTCGTTGGTGGCGTCGTCACCGGTCTTGGAGGCGAGCTGCGAAGGATCGCAGGTGGAGTCGGTGATGTACAGGTCGAAGATCTGCTTAAAGTTGTCGAGATACTCGCCCTTGATCTCGTCGTCCTCCTGATTGTGCTCCTTCTCGAACTCGTAGTAGAGCGGGAGGTTGGCGAGGTGCGTGGTGTAGCGCCAGCTGGAGGAGTCATCCATACCGGCGGAAGTGAAGGCACCGTCAACGCCGAGCTCGTCCTTGCGGGCCTGGATGTCATCGGCGCAAGCCTTCAGCTTGTCGAAGGAGTTGATGTCCTCGGCCTTGTAGCCGGCCTTCTCGAGGAGCTCCTTGTTGTAGATGATGCCGTAGCTCTCCTGAACCCAGTCGATACCCAGATCCTTGCCGTCGGACTGCAGCGCCAGGGAGTCGTCGATGAGCTCGCCGCGGAGCTTGGTGTCGGAAAGATCGGCGCAGTAGTCCTTCCAGTTCTTAAGGCCGGTGGGGCCGTTGACCTGGAACAGCGTCGGAGCGGAGCTCTTGGACATCTCGGACTTGAGCTTCTCCTCGTAGGTGTTGGAGGCGGCGGTCACGATCTTGACCTCGACGCCCTTCTCCTTCTTGTACGCCTTGGCGATCTCCTTCCACTCCTTGTCGACCTCGGGCTTGAACTGGAGGAAGTAGACCTCGGCAGCGTCACCAGAAGCAGAGGAGCCGGAGCCGGCAGAACCACCGCAGCCCACGAGACCCAGACCAAGAACCGCAGCAGCGGAACCAGCAAAGCCCAGGAACTGCCTTCTGCTCATTTCGTTCTTCATTACAATCCACCCTTTCACACCGTGGCGGCACCCTTTGCCGCCGCCTTCGGAGATTGGCTCGGGGACTTTGCCCCTTTTGCTGACTTGTACAATACGCTATTTGGCTAGTTGTTTGAACAAGTATTACTAGAGCGGTAGAAAAACTTCGGTGAACGGTAATTTCGACTTGATACTTGACAAGTTTTGTATAAACAATTATTTGTTATCGAATGCAGAGAAAACGCCCGATCAAGCCGATGCATCGTCGGTTTGACCGGGCGTTTTCGCTTTGAGGGCATGAGTCTCGTCAGGCTGCGAGCTAGCCGGCTATCGCTTGGAGTTGACGCGGTAGTGGAAGATCTCGGGATGTGTGCGGGCATGCGTGACCTCGAACAAGATGCCGTCCGAGGTGTACGACTGGCTCTCCATAACGGCGACGCAGTTGTACTTGCCAAGGTCCAGATAGCTGCAGTCTTCATCGTTGGCGAGCTCGACACTCACCGTACGACGGCTCGCCATCACTTTGACGCCGCGCTTGTGCTCCAGATAGCCGTAGATAGAATCCGCCGCGATCTCGGGGGTCAGGCCTTTGGCGATCGACGCCAAAAAGTAGCCATGGTCCACTTGGCGCGCGCTGCCGTTGAGGCTTCGGACACGCACTACGCGAATCAGCTCCTCGCCCACCTTAAAGCCCAGGCGACGAGAGAGTTGCTCAGTGCAAATCAAATGTTCAAAAGACTTGACCTCGGTCGATGCGACGGCATTGTTGCGTTTTGCGAACTCGCCAAACGACTCAACCTCTTCGAGTGCGCCCAGCATGTCGGTTTCGCCCTTAAGCCAAATAACGCGCACGCCCTTACCGTGTATAGGCTGCACAAACATCTGGTCGGCCAGCATGCTCAAGGCGCGTCGAACGGTATTGCGCGTGCAGCCAAACTCCGCGGTCAGCTCGGCTTCGGTTGGCAGCATCTCCTGAAACGCATAGGTCCCGTTGATGATGCGCGAACGGATCTCGCGGTAGATTCCTTCGTAAATCGCTTTTGGCATGATTTCACCTCTAATGAATATGTATGGCTAGGCACGATAGCATTTCTTTGGGTTGTTTAAACCGTCTATCGGCAAAGCACCGATTATTAACTGTCAACGGCGCCCGTGATGCTCCAATCGATTCGAATCAAAACCAACAATGCGGCGAACGCTCACTCCCCTACAATTAACTCATTGTTTAAACGTTCCACCGCAGACACGGCGGGCTTATGGTCGAGAGGCAGAATATGCTGCAAAAAATCCAACGCTTTGGCGGGGCAATGTTCGCGCCCGCCATGCTGTTTTCTATATCAGGCCTCATGGTCGGCATCTCCGCCCTCGCCACGACCGTAGACATCGTCGGCGACCTCGCCGTATACGGAACCCCTTGGTACGTTTTCTGGACCATCATCCAGCGCGGCTCGTGGACGGTCTTTAAACGTCTCCCGCTCCTTTTTGCCGTAGCGCTGCCTATCGGTCTTGCCCAAAAGCAACCGGCACGCTGCTGCCTCGAGGCACTCGTGGCCTATTTTGCCTATTGCTTCTTTTTGAGCGAGATCATTAAGCTGAGCGGAGACAACCTTGGGCTTAAGTACCCATCATCTTTGACCCCCGCCAGCGGTATCACCGTCATCGACGGCATCAAGACGCTCGACACCGGCATTATCGGCCCGCTGGCGGTATCGGCAACCGTCGTCGCCATCCATGACCGCTTCTACGATGCCAAGGTTCCCGATTGGCTCGGCACCTTCTCGGGTTCCTCGCTGGTCTACCTCATCAGCTTTTTTGCCGTGTTTGCCCTTGCCGCCATCTCGGCCGCCATCGTGCCCTTCGCATACGCTGTGACCGAAACGCTGCGCCACGCACTTGCGGGCGTCGGCCCCTTCGGCGTGGGCATCTTTGTGTTTTTGGAGCGAGCGCTCGAGCCCATGGGGCTGCACCATCTGCTCTATATGCCCATCTATTACGACAATCTGGTCATTCACGACGGTATTTACGCCACGTGGACCAACCTGCTCCCCATTCTCTCCCATAGCACGCGCCCTTTAAATGAACTTGCGCCCTGGGCAGGTTTTACCGCCACCGGCTGGGGCAAGCTCTTTGGCCTTCCCGCCATCGCGGCAGCATTCTATTTCACCGCCAAACCCGAACGCCGCGCCGGCCTTAAAGTCATCCTTTTGCCCGCCATCGTCGCCTCGGTGGTCTGCGGCGTCACCGAGCCGCTCGAGTTTCTCTTTATGTTCACCTATCCCGGACTCTTTTTGCTCTACGCCGTCCTATCCTCCTGCCTTGCCATGACCATGAACTTCTTTGGCATCGTCGGCATCTTCTCGGGCGGTCTCATGGAAATGACGGCCTTCAACTTCATCCCACTCATGCGAATGCATGCCGGCTCCTACCTTTTGGCGCTCGGTATCGGTCTTGCCTTTAGCCTCATCTTTTTTGTTAGTTTTCGAGCACTCATCTTGGTCTATGACCTTAAGACGCCGGGCCGCGAGGATCATGTCTCCAATCGCGCGGCAATCGATCGTTTAACGGGAAGCGGCTTTGCCAAAGAGCAATCTCCCAATGGCGAGGTCAGTATTCAATCCGATCAAGATCACGTCCTCGCTGAGCGGGTAATTCAGCTTTTAGGTGGCGTTGGCAATATCGTGGGCGCAACCAACTGCGCCACGCGCCTACGCGTCGAGGTCGCAGACCCTTCCATCGTTGCAGATAATGCGTCGTTTGTCGCGGTGGGCGCCAAGGGCCTCATCATTACGGGCAAGACCGCCCAGGTGATTATTGGCATCTCCGTTCCCCGCGTTAAAGAGCATTTTGACCAGATCATGGGCCTCGAGCCGGGATTTGTGCCCACCACCTCGGCCTCCCCTGCCGCCAGCGCAGCCCATAAGCGCGGCGATATCTGCTTCTTCGATATCGACGGAACACTCGCCTGGCAAGACCCTCGAGTGGCACAAGAGCTTCCCGAGAGCGAGCGAGACCTCTCCCCCTATCCCAATGAAGCGGTCTCGCAAGCCATCCGTGATTTTGTCGCCAAGGGCAATATGGCGTTTATCTGCACAGGGCGCACGCTGAGCTGCATCCATCCAAAGCTGCTCGAGCTGCCCTGGACCGGCATCGTCTGCCTCGCGGGTGGCTATGTCGAACTTGAGGGACACGTGATTCGCGATTTGGCGATGACGCCCGGCATGCTGCAGCGCCTTGCTCCCATTCTTGAGCAATCGGACGAAGTGATTCGTTTTGAGGGACTCAATGGCGTCGTTCGCATGAGTGCCGATGCGCCCGACGCCCCGGGATACGCCCGCACCGTGGGCGATGCAATTACGCAGCTGCAACATTACAGCGCCTACAAGATCTTAATGTCCACGTCGCTTGCCAGCCGCATCGCTCAGGATCAAGCGTTTGAGCCGCTGCTCTGCTTTAACGAGCTCGAGCTCGAAGTGACCGAGATTTCGCCTCGCGAATGCACCAAGCGCGAGGGTATCCAGTCCGTACTCGACGCCCTCGATCCCCACCACGGAACCGTATACGGCATCGGCGACGCCAGCAATGACGTCTCGCTGATGAACGCCGTCGATGTCGGTATCGCCATGGGCAATGCGCCGGACTTCCTCAAGGAAAAGGCCGACTATGTCACCGACAGCATCGACCACGACGGCGTCGTCACCGCGCTCGAACACTTTGGGCTTATCTAGCCAAGCCCCTACCGCACTTGCGGCCGCATGGACCAATCGTCTTCAACCGCCGCGCTCGACGCCCTAATGTGGCAATATGTTGTCTGCATAATGCAACGATGCAACCTATCAAAGAATGCGAGAACCCGTGTCCAGTCCGTTTACCAGCTTTTTAGCCCAGCACTTTGACCAGATTAACGACTATCTGGCCACGTTCTTTGACGGACAGGCGACTTCCGCCGATATCGAGCGTTACCTGTATACCCCGCTCTCGGCATTTACGGCAAACGCTGGCAAGCGCCACCGCCCGCTCATCTGCATGCTCGCCGCAACCGCAGTGGGCGGTAGCTTTGAGAGCGCCCGCAGCGCCGCGGCGGCCATCGAGCACTTTCAGTCGGGCGCACTCATCCACGACGACATCGCCGACAACGGGCAGATTCGTCGCGGCAAGCCCTGCATGCACCTTACCGAGGGTACCGGTCTTGCCATCAACTGCGGTGACCTGGCGCTCACCATGGTCACCAAGACGGTTCTCGACGACCCCACGCTCAACGCAGACGTGAAGCTTCGCGTGCTCCACGAGCTTACCGAGATGATCGTCCGTACCATCGAGGGCCAGGCGCTCGACCTGGGCTGGGTCCGCGACGGGCGCTTTGACATTTCGGTCGACGATTATCTGGACATGGCGACGCACAAGACCGCGTACTACAGCGGAGCCACGCCGCTTGCCGCCGGAGCCATTATCGGCGGCGGCAGCGAAGAGCAGGTCGAGGCGCTACGCGCCTTTGGCCTGCACACCGGCCTTGCCTTTCAGATTCAGGACGACCTGCTCAACTTGGTCGGCACCAAAGAGGCCGCCAACAAGGACTTCCGCACCGACATCACCGAGGGTAAACGCACGCTCGTTGCCGTGCACGCCCTGTCTGATGAGCGCCATCACGACGAGGTCGAGGCAATCCTTTCCTCGGGCACCGAGGACCCCGCGCAGCTCGCGCGCGCCGTGGAGATCTTCCAGCAGACCGGCTCCATCGAATATGCTCACGCCTACGCGCTGGACCTGACCGCAAAAGCCAAGGCTGCCATCGAGAACGTTGAGCTTGACCCGCACGCACGCGAACTGTTCCTCTCCATGGCAGATTTCTTTGTGGAGCGCCTCAACTAGCGGGGGTCACAAAACCTGTGGGCAGCGCGTTTGGGTACAAGTTGCTACACTGTTGAGTGCATGTTTATGCATTGTCTCGCGTTGTCTATCCGACACGCGCTCAAAATAGTACGAATCGTACGCCGAAAGGGGTTCGTTCATGGAACCTATTACAACGGGCATGCAGGGAGCAGCCGTCGAGGACGTCCAGTCCCGCCTTCTGCAGCTCGGCTATACAATCGATGACACCGAGGTTGCCGACAAGCGCTTTGGCACCACCACCGAGCAGGCCGTCAGCACCTTCAGGCTCGACAGCGGCCTTGCTGCCGGTCATGCCGTCGATATCCCCTGTTGGAGCGCCCTGGTCGACGCCTCGTATAAGCTGGGCGACCGCACTCTGTATCTGCGCATGCCCAATTTCCATGGCGCCGATGTGCAGGCCCTGCAGCGCGCTCTCAACGTTTTGGGCTTTGCCTGCGGCGAGGACGACGGCTACTTTGGTCCGCATACCGAGGCCGCCCTGCAGCAGTTCCAGGAAAATGTCGGCCTGTTTGCCGACGGCATGGCCTTCCAGGACACCTACGCCTACATCAACCGCCTGCACCATGTGTGGGAGGGCAAGCCCTCGGTCACCGAAGCCGAGTCCCGCATCGGTTTTGCTCGCGCCGCCAACGTGCTCGAGCGCTTCCAGATCGCCGTTATCGGCGAGGACCCCATCGCGCGCAGTGTTGCGTCGCGCATGTGGAATATCGCCACGGCAACGACCGACAACAGCGGCATGATGCTCTGCGACTCCGAGGTCCCAACCGACGTTGACCTGGTGCTCGAGATCGCAAGCGACGAGCTGCCCGCCGACGCCGCGCCACGCGCCACGATTGCCCTCGCCGAGTGCCACAACCTGGCCCAGCGCATCCGCACCGCCAATGTCGCCGCGCAGCAGAAGCCGGCTCGCATTCGCATTGAGCTCACGGGCATGACGCGCTACAACGGCACCTTCACGGCCAGCGACGCGCAGACGCTCGCCGTACGCCTACTCGACGGCGTTTGCGATGCCCTCGCAGATTAGGTAAACTAGACGAGTTGCTTTTGGGCAACACCACACATTGGGACGTAGTTCAACGGTAGAACTCCGGTTTTTGGTGCCGGCTGTTGGGGGTTCGAATCCCTCCGTCCCAGCCATTAAAACTGAGCGCCCTAAGCCCATAACGGCCCAGGGCGCTTTCTTGTGGGCAAGCGGAGGAATTCGAACCCGCAAGGGTGCGGAGCTGAGGAAACGCGAAGCGTTTTCCAGCGCAGCACGCAAGGAGCGAAGCGACGCAGCGGGGCGCGGCCGCCGACCAGGCGGACGCGGAATCCCTCCGTCCCACACCAGCCAAGAGCCCCTCACGTCAAGCAAATCGAGCCAACGCCGCCAAGCGGAGGAATCCGAACCCGCAAGGATGCGGAGCGACGCAGCGGGGCGCGGCCGCCGCAGGCAGACGCGGTGTCGGCACTTGGGGACGCTCCTAAGTGCCGGCATTATAGGAACGTCCCCAAGTGCCGGCTCGGGACTATTTTCGAGGACCCTCCGAAGGACTGTGGCCAAAAAACGGCAAATATGAGTACTGTTACCGTTGTAGCTACATTATTTTCGTTAATAAAAGAAGATCTTAATGAGATTTATTCGCATCAAGGTCTTCCTTTAATGAACACTTGAGGAGATACGGCAGCTTATCTGCTCGATCGACACGTCAAATCACCTTAAATGTGGTCAAAATTACTGCTACTAAAAGAGTATCAGTACTCATATTTGATGTTTTTTGGCCACGGCTCTTTATAGACACCCTGCACAGCGACGGTGGTAGATTTCGGAACGTGTCCGTCAGCCCCGTTCCGAAAAGCGAGCCGCGTGCAACGGCCAAGCCACGACAGCCCCCGGGAGAGCGGGGACACCGGCTTAGGTTTATCGCGAGTTCCGCACGAACAGGAGGCCACTTAATGTGGCCTCCGTCGTGAGCAGGACTGTAGAGCAGGAAACCTAAGCCGGTGTCCCCGCTCTCCCGGGGCCGGCGGAATTTAGTTGTTAAGCATGCGGTCGAAGCTTCCCGAGTCGCCATCCCGATAGTCGGCGGTCATCAGGATCTCCTGCGGAATGCGCCCGCCTTCACGTAGCACATTGCGGAACTGCACGCGCGTGACCATGGGCAGATCCTTGATCGTCGCCGCCAAGTTCTGCGGCACGCCCTGGTTGGCAGCCGCGGGCTCGCACTCGCCGCCGGCCTTCACGCGACGCTTATGCTCGGCGAGCATGGCGCGGTACATGCCGGCATGCAGGCGAATCTCAACCACATTGGCATTGCGAGCCTGCTCGACGATGCGCGCGCCCTCGCGGTCGATATCGCCCACGTAGTAGACGTAGTTAAAGCGATAGCCGATCTCAGCCAGATAATCGTCAAGGGCATGCGAGACGCTCGCCTTGCATCCGCCGCCAAAAATCACGCCGCCCACCTTGATGCCAAAGAGCTTGGCGTGCTTGCGGCCACGCAGCAGCCTGACGATCTCGTCATAGGTGTCCAGGTTCTCGACCATAATGAACGGCTTATCGGCGCCCAGCGTAAAGAAACCCGTAAAGTGCACGGGGCGGTTGGGGGCGACCTTGATCGCCTGCATGCTGATGCCCTTTTCGGTCATGCGCCTTATCAGGCGCTCACCGTGCTTGCCGTCAAAAGCCTTCTCGTCGTTAAAAATCTGGTAGGCACGCTGGCGGCGCGAGGCAACCGGCGTATCGGCACCTCGGTTTTGCTCGATCCAAGCCTGGATGATTGCGATTTCCTCGGCAATCTTGCGGTTGGACATCTCGTTGTGCTGAGTGCGCTGCGGAGCCTTTTTGCCGTCCTTGCCCTCGACCTTTACGATCTGTGTCTGCTGCTCCTTGATCTTAGAGAGCGCCGTAGGCGTAGGGACAACTTTGAGCAGCTGCCTGCCTAAAACGCGGGCAAGGGCAAACGCCGATACCTCGCCGTGGACGGCCGGCTCGGGCTGCTGGGCAGCAGCATCTACTGCGGCAGACTCCGGCTTCTTCTGAGACCTGCGCTTAGAATCGCCTTGGGAATTGCGCTCGCGCTTCGGCATAGACGCCTGCTTCTGCGGACGATCGGACTTGCTCTCCTTCGCCGGCTGGCGCTTAGGCTGCCCCGAAGAAACCTCGGCCTTCGCATCCTCGTCCTGCGGCGTGGTCTTCTCGGCTGCAGTCTCGGCATGGGAACTGCGGCCCCCGCGATGGCGACGGCGGCGAGGCCTGCTCGACGCGCCCTGCTCCGTCTGCCCATCAGTAGGCTGCTCGCCCTTGGCCTCGGCAGCAACCTCAAGCTGCGGCTCAACAGGCTTCTGTTCGCGAGCCGCCGGCTCAACGGTTTTCTCGGTTTGTTCGGCCTTCTCGGCCTGAGCGGTCGAAGCCGGCTCGCCCTTCTCCTGACGCCTTACGGGATACGCGCGCCTCGCAAAACCACGCCCGGGACGGCATGAACCCGGAGCCTTCTTGGCAGACTCCTCAACATCGTCTGCAGCCTCGGAAGGCTCTTCAACCTCATGCGCGACATCCTGCTGCGCAGCCTTAAAGTGGGCACCACGGCGACGCTGGGGCTCCTGGGCCTCCACGGGCTTTTGCTCCTTCGCGGGCCTCTGCGACTCGGCAGCAACCTCGTTCTCAACAGCCTCGGCATCCGTCTCACCCTTTTGAGCAACGGCACGACGGAAGCGCTCCTGCTGGGCGCGGCGCTGCGCATCGCGCTTGCCACCCCCGCCAAAACCGCCGCGTCCTGCCTTGGCCGTAAAGGCACGCACGACGTTCTCATCGAGCAACTCATCGGTATCGACATGCTCACGCGGAGCAGCTTCTTCCACAGCAGGCACGTCAGCGGAATCCTCGACGACAAAATCTTCGACGGACTCGGCAGGCTGCTCCTGGGCATCGCGGATCTCGACATTGATGGTATAGAACGCCGGGCGCCCGTTAATGCCGCTGCCCTCGATCTTGGTCACGATATTTGCCGCGATAAGCTCATCGCGCATCGCCTTGGTGTCGCATTCCTTATCGACGGAGCGGAAAATCTGCGCCAGCGCGCTCGACTTAATCTTGAGCGCCTTGCGGCAGAGCAGGTCGTAGGCAACCAGCTTGGCGCGCTCGGCAGAAAGCGACGTCTGGCTGCTCAGACGCTCAGCCAGAGCATCGACATTGTTTTGATTATCGGAATATACCGTCTTGGCCACGGGGCCCCTTTCATATGCACACATATACGTCCTTATGGTACAACGCACGAGCCTATCCACGCAAAACATCTGCGAGAACGCCCTTGCACCACCTGTTCTCACAAGAAAAAAGACCGGGTCCGCTTGATTGCGGACCCGGTCTTTCCGAGTCAAATAGATGGGAGATTCAACCCGTCCGACCGACTAGGCCTTGGCGGCCTCGGCGTCGGCAGGAGCTTCAGCGGCAGTGGCGCGACCGTACTCGGCCTTGCCCATCTCGGACCACTCGGGCTCCTCGTCGGGCATGGAGCCGGCCTCCTTGCCGAAGAACTCCTTGAGGCAGTTGACGGCGACGATGAGGCCCAGGACCATCAGCAGGACGGCGAAAACGAGCTGCAAGCCCTTGGTGGCGGCGACGGAGACGGCGGCCGTGGTGGCGGTAGCCGGGATGGTGCCGAAGAAGCCGTAAGCCTGGACAGCGGTCATGCAGCCCATGGCGCTCTGGACCAGCGAGGTGAAGGTGCAGCAGAGCAGGAAGGCGACGGGCACGTAGAGCATCCAGCCCTTGCGGCCGGTGCACTTGCAGAACACGGCGAGGGTGATCATGGTCATGCCGCCGAGCAGCTGGTTGGAAGCACCAAAGAGCGGCCAGATGTTGGCATAGCCGCCAAAGGCGAGGGCGAGACCGGGAAGCAGGGTGACGACCGTGGCGAACCAGGGGTTGCCGAGAACCTTCATGTAGCCGGCCTTGGACTCGATGGCCAGGGCGTCGTTGGTCTGGGCAAAGAACTCGGAGAACGAGGTGCGGGCGATGCGGGCGACGGCGTCGAGCGAGGTCAGGGCCAGAGCGGAAACGTTCATCGTCATGAAGACGGTAGCGAGCGTGCCGTCAACACCGAAGGCCTGCATACCGCGGGAGATACCAGCAGCGAAGATCTGGAACGGGGTGGAAGCGACGCCAGCGTTGAGGGCGCCGGTACCGGCGGTGTTCATGTCGGAGAACATGATGCCGGCGACGATGATGGCAAGGACGCCGACGAAGGACTCGACGATCATGGCGCCATAACCGACCTTGACGGCGTCCTGCTCCTTCTCGACCTGCTTGGAGGAGGTACCAGAAGAAACGAGGCTGTGGAAGCCGGAGAGGGCACCGCAGGCAACGGAAACAAACAGGACCGGGAACATCATGCCAGAAGCGCTGGAGAAGCCGGTAAAGGCCGGAGCGGTGATGGTGGCCTGGCCGTTAACACCCAGGACGACGATACCGAGGACAGCGCAGGCGATCATGACGATCATCATGATGGAAGTGAGGTAGTCGCGAGGGGTCTTGAGCATCTGGATGGGCATGGCGCCAGCAAAGACCAGGTAGACCATGACAACGGCGAACCACTGGAACTTGTCCAGGTAGACCGGGAACTGCATGCCGACGGCGAACATGAGGACCATGAGGACCACGCCGGTGACGAACTCGGTAGCACCGGTGAGGTTGAACTTCTTCTGGGCCCAACCAAAGGCGATAGCGACGAAGGTGAACAGGATGGAGATGGTACCAGCGCAGCCGGCGGCATAGGACTTGGTGAAGTCGATGGCACCGGTAGCAGCACCAGAAGCGTCAACGGCCGGGGTGAACATGAACGTCTTGCAGACCATGTCGGTGAAGGCGGCGATGACGATGATGCAGAACAGCCAGCAGAACAGCAGGAACAGGCGACGGCCGGTCTTGCCGATGTACTTCTCGATGAGCTGAGCGAGCGACTTGCCGTTGTTCTTCATCGAAGCGTACAGAGCACCAAAGTCGTGGACGGCGCCAAAGAAGATGCCGCCGACGAGGACCCAGAGCACGACGGGCAGCCAGCCAAAGGCCATGGCGACGATCGTACCCGTGACAGGGCCAGCACCGCAGATCGAGCTGAACTGGTGCGAGAACGCGGTAAAGGCGGAGACGGGCGAGAAGCTCTTGCCGTCCTTCATGCGCTTGGCCGGCGTGAGGGCCTCTTTGTCAACGCCCCACTTGTTGGCCAGCCAGCGGCCGTAGCCCAGATAGCCGCAGGCGAGCACCGCCGCGGCCACAACCATGAGCAAAACTCCGTTCATTACATTTCCTCCTCTAAAAAGAACTTCCTAGACATAAAAAATGAGGGCCGTCGGTTGCGCTCGACGGCCCTCATCTTCATCAGCCGCCCGTTATCGTACGGGCTAGCTGTATGTGCTAACCCGCATCAGATAATTACTACGCTGATAATGTTTAGCTGATGCGTGAACATGTCTAGGAAATCCTCTTCAATCATGATGCGAACAATCCGTGCGTGTTCACATCCCCCAGTGGATGAAAAGCAGTATGAAACTTTAGTTACCTAAAGTCAACGCAAATAAGTAATGAATTTTCAACTTTTTTGAATTTCTCGTTATAAAACGCCACTAACCTCGGACTTTACCCGACAAAAGTTTTTGCATGAGAGATGCCCCCTCGGGAGCCGCGGGAGCTCCCATCCCAAATGCGGAGCAAAGCTCCGCACACCAACTTTTTCTTTCAGCTAAAGAACGCCGGAAATTCGACGCAGGCTGGTTAACCTTGCTGGACGTTGTCGACGCCGATCCAGCCCAGAAGCCATATCGATACAGAAAGGTCCCCGGCCGGAGGGGCCGGATATAAGGTTTATCGCGAGTTCCGCACGCAAAGAAGGCCACTTAATGTGGCCTTCGTCTTGCGCAGGACTGTAGAGCAGGAAACCTTATATCCGGCCCCTCCGTCCGGAGACCGCGCCGTACCAGCTACAGCGTCATGTTTGGATCGGCGTCGACGTCGAACGGCGAGATTTCACCTCGGTCGAATTTACGGCGGGCAACCTCTGCGATCATGGCGGCGTTGTCGGTGCACGCCGAAAGCGGTGGCACCGTTACGCGGATGCCCTGGCGCCCAAGCTTCTTGATCATCATCTCGCGCAGATGCGGATTAGCCGAGACGCCGCCGCCGATGCAGTATTCCTTGCATCCGGTGGCATGCAGCGCGTTCTTGGCCTTCTTGTACTGAACGTCAAAGACGGCTGCCTCAAACGAAGCCGCCAGATCGGGCAGGTGAATCGTGCGCCCAGCCTTGGTCTCCTGCTCGATGTAGAGCGTCACCGCCGTCTTGAGGCCCGAAAGCGAGAAGCGATAGTCCCCCCTGCTGTTAAGCGCGCGAGGAAAATCGATCGCGCGGGGATTGCCCGTCTCGGCCAGCTTGGAGATGATGGGGCCACCGGGATAGCCCAGACCCAACGCCTTGGCTACCTTGTCGAAGGCCTCGCCCACAGCATCGTCGAGTGTCTCACCAAGTACCTCGTAGTCGCCCCATGCCTTCACGTGCACGAGCATGGTGTGCCCGCCCGAGACAAGCGTAAAGATAAACGGGGGCTTGAGGTCGGGCTGCGCCAACAGGTTGGCAAACAGGTGGCCCTCCAGATGATTGACGCACACGAGCGGCTTGCCGGCAGCATACGCAAAGCCCTTGGCAAAGGCGACGCCCACTACCAGAGCACCCACCAGGCCCGGACCCTGTGTCACGCCCACGGCGGCAAGCTCACTTGGTGTAATGGCTCCGCCCGTAAGGCCCAGCGACGCTGCGGCGTCCTCGAGTGCCGCATCCACGACACTCACAATCACCTCGACGTGCTTGCGCGAGGCGATCTCGGGCACCACGCCGCCAAAGCGTGCATGAAAATCAATCTGCGTCGACACCTGGTTGGCCAGCATATTGCCATCCGCATCGATAATCGCCACCGCCGTCTCGTCGCAGGAGCTCTCGATAGCGAGTACGAGGCGGCGACGCTCAATCTCGACACGTTCCTCGGCAGAGCGCCAAGGCGCAGGCAGCGGCCATACGCGCTGCTCTGCCGCCGTCGGCTCGGGCGAAGCATTGTCGACCGGAAGCACCAGGGGCAGCGGAGCCGTCATGACGATGGCGTCCTTGCCGGCACCGTAATAGCCACGACGACGGCCAGCCTCGGTAAAGCCCAGAGCGTTATAAAGCGCGATCGCTCCCTCGTTACCGTCCTCGACCTCGAGCGAAGCCGTAGTGCAGCCGAGCATCTGGGCATCATAGCTCACGTGCGACAGCAGCTTGCGGGCAATGCCCTCACGGCGATGTGCCGGGTCGACGGCGACATCCAGAATCTGCACATCACCGTCCACGACCATACCGCCGGCAAGGCCCAGCAGCTTGCCGTCGTCGTGTGCCACCCACCAACTACGCGGCGCAGCGACGTCCTCGCCCAGTTCGGACAGGAACATGCCCGGCGTCCACGCCTCGTGTCCGGCACCTTCAAAGCAGGCGGCCTCCAGCGCGCTCGCGCCCTCGGCATCCGCCGCGCCCATGGGACGGAACTGCAGATGACGACCGGCGAGCTCATCGGCAACGCCCGTAATTTCGCTGTGCGCACTCTCGGCAAGACCAAGACGCTTGCGCTCGTTTTCCTCGGCATCCGAAAGGCGCGTGTAAATCGGCAGGACGCGGGCCGGATCGCCGTCGCCCGCAGCGTGCGCGAGCAGCAAGCCCTCGCCCGAAGGCCACCACAGGTCGCGCTCCACGCAGCGGGCGGTCTCGTCCTCACCCAGCAGCTTGCCATAGCGCACAAGACCGTCACCGGTCAGCTGAACCTGGTCCCAGTCCGCTGCTTGGCGCCACTCATCGAGCGCCACGGCGGCCTTGACCACGTGTTCGCGCTCAAATTGACGCTCGGGACCCTCATCGACCAGCATATACAGCGCCGGATATACCTCACCGCGCATAGCATCGGCCAAGATACCAAGCTTGCCACGCACGCCAGCCTTCCACGCCGTCCAAGCGCAAGCGTCAAGCGTCGACACGCCCAGCAGCGGAACATTGGCACCACATGCGAGGCCCTTGGCAGTGGAGATGCCGATGCGCACGCCCGTAAACGACCCCGGGCCGCGGCCGACCACGTAGCAACCAACATCGCTGCGATTCAGACCGGCTTGAGCCAGCACGCCATCAACGGTATTCACGAGCTCAACGTTGGCGTGACGGCGACACATGTGGTCGCCACTCGCGAGCTTCGTCTCGCCCGTCTGCCCATCAATCCAGCTTGCCGCGCAGGCAAGCATGTCGGTCGAGGTATCGAGCGCCACCACCAGCGCGTTGTCGTTATGCAAGCTCATCTTGTACAGCCTTATCAATCAAATGGGAAAGCTCCATTGCGCGGTCACCGTGCGCCTCGAGCGTTATCGTTCGCACATCGCTGTCGCCCTCATCACGCTTGAGCGTCACCGAAAGATACTCATCCGTCAGCTCGTCCTGGAATTGTTCGCCCCATTCCAGCAGGCAAGCACCCTCATAGCCCAGCACATCGAAAATGCCCGTATCCTCGAGCTCGTAGGCATGCTCCAGGCGGTATAGATCAAAGTGAAACAGCGGAATACGACCTTGATCGTGAACGGCCATGAGCGCAAACGTAGGGCTCGTAACCATATGCCCATCGCCCAGCCCACGCGAGACGCCCTTGGTAAAGTGAGTTTTGCCCACTCCCAGGCCACCGGTCAGGATGAGCACATCGCCGTCCTCAAGGCACGGTGCAATTAGCTCGCCAAAGTACTCCGTATCGGCAGCACTAGCCGTTTTGTAAGTGCCTACCCCCAGGCGCTCCAGGGACATATACGCTCCTTATTATTCCGAGGCGTCCTCTGGCGCGGGATGTCGCTCCAGATAGTCGCCCAGCATCTTAAAGTCTTCCTCCAGCAGCTCCTGCCATGCCGGATTGCGCAGCGCTGCTGCCGGATGGAAAGTGGGCATTACTACAAAATGCCCCATCTGGTGGAACCTGCCGCGCAGCTTAGTAATGCCAATCTCGGTCTTAAGCACAAAGTGCGTCGCGGGGTTGCCGAGTGTCACGATAATATCGGGCCAGATGCTTCGAATCTGCTCACGCAAAAACGGCGAACAAGCCAGCACTTCCTCGGGACGCGGATTGCGGTTTCCCGGCGGGCGGCACTTAAGCACGTTGGCAATGTAGACGT
>JAHYYO010000022.1:0-26354 GCA_019424925.1 Collinsella sp. | reverse complement strand
CGAGCGCCGCAAAGGCCGCATGCCGGATGCTCCCGGGCACGCCCCGGCGATGGGAGGCGCCCGCAACGAAAATCCGCATGCGGGCTTATTGTACCCCGCCGTCAAGTGTAATAGCGGCAAATATAGGCGGGCGGTAAAGGTTTACCTCGACTGACCGCCAAGGGCCAAATGGTCCCTGTGTTCCCGGGCGATCGGCTCTGACGCGCCAAGGAGTGTCCCCAAGTGCCGGCAGAAAAGGGGCGTCCCTATCTGCCGGCTAGAGGGCACCGAAGAGGATGGCGTAGGTAGTGGATTCGCCGAGCTTGAGCTCGTCGCCGGGATTGAGTTGGGCGGAACGGCCGGGCTCGACCTGAGTGCAGACGCGCGTGGCCCCGTTTACCACCACGGTTCCGTTGGTGGACGACAAGTCCTCGACGTGCCAGATATTTTGAACATCGCACCAGATATGGGCATGGCGGGCCGAGACATCGTCGCCGACGTCGGTAATATCGCCCTCACCAGTGGCCAGCGCGCCAATCTCAACACCCTGCTCACTCGGCTGAATCCAGCGCGGGGCGCTCACGACAAAACTGTTTTGCACGCGCAGCAAGCCCAAGGGGTGCGCCGGGGCGGGTTCGCGTTCGCCCGCGGTCATCGACATGCCAAGCGAACGCGGCGTGGATGTGCCTCCGCCGCAGGTCGCGTTCGCGTAGTCGATGGCATAGTTCACCGAGGACCGCACATCCGCCGAACAACCGACGGCGACAAACAGCACCAGCACGGCCTCGGCGCGCTCGGCGGGCATGAGTTCTGCCGCCTGGGACAGGCGATCGAGCGCGTTGCGATAGAGATTCGTGTCCTGGTGGCACTCTTCGAGCGCGCGTACCATCGGTTCACCTGCAGGGCCGCACACCATATTGATCACAGCCGTGGAGTCCATGGGATTGCGCTGGCGCAGGGCCAGTTGCGACATAATACGCGCAGCCGAGGTGCCGTATTCGGCAAAGTAGCGCTGCTGAAGCGTGCCGACCGGCGCGCGAACGATAAAGCGGGAAACCCAAGAGCGATCGGCGGCTCGGCTCTGCGGGCTGCGGCCGTCGGCGAGCGGACGGGACGAAAGCACCAAGCCGCACAGCTCGATATGGCTCAGATGCGCCGCGCGCTTAAAGATGTCAAACATGGCCCCGCATGGGGTGAGCTCAACTTGAGATGCCATGACCTAGGCCTCCTTGGTCGTAGAAATAGAACCGGACGATACTTCGACAGGTCCGCCAAAAGTACGGGCAGCCGCGGCTCCACCGGCAAGCGGAGTCGCCATCTGGACTTTTGTGCGTCGCGGTGCCGAAACGGGAAGTTCAAAGGCAAAGCCCATCGCAAGCAAAAACCACGTAAGCGTATAGGTTGCAACCAGAGCGGCAACAAGGCCGCCCATCACGGCGCGTTGGGAAAATACGCTACATGCAGCCACAACCAGCACCGGAACCTCGCAGGCAGAAAGCGCAAGCACACCCTGCAGGAAGCCCGAGCGCCGATTGCGCGCAAGTGCCCCCGCGACAACGCCGGCTATGCCTGGCAGCGCCAACGCCAGTGCGGCAATAATACCCGGTAGCGACCCAGACCACACGAGCGATCCCAAAGTCGCCGTCACGCGAGCGCCCGACGCCAGCAGCGCGGCCGAAACCACGACCACAGCCCAAACCACGCCACAGACGACCGTCGCGCCGACCATCAGCGCGCGACGAACCGCGCGGCCAGACGCATCCATGGGGCACGGCGTGAGCGGCTCGCCGCGGAGCGAACGACCGACATTTTGCGCATAGTGGTCACAAAACGCCGAGAGCGCCGCCTCGACCGCCGCCGGCTCGGGACGATCTTTTTGATGGCTGGACAGACAGGCCATCACCACGTCGAACAGCTGGGCATCGACAAACGCCAGCGCATCGCGTAGCTCCTCGGAATCCGGCTCAAGCCCCAGCTGCTGGGCCTGCTCGGCCGCAGCGAGCGCCACATCGGGCTCACGACGAAGCAGCTGAGTCAAATCGCAACCGGGCGCATGGGCACCAATGGGATAGTCGGGCCGCGTGTCCATCTTGAGACGGTAGGGGCTGGCGATGTCGCGCGTCTTTTTGCGCGAACCCGAGGTACCCGAAGCGCTCGGCGCGGCTTCGTATGGCGCAACGCCGGCAATGAGCTCGTAAACCGTGCTTGCCGCGGCATAGACGTCGATCGCCGGCGACATACGCAAAGCGCGCAGGTCGGGAATATCGTCGGTGAGCATCTCGGGCGGGGCGTAGGCAACCGTCGCGCGACGCAGCGTGGCATAGCGCTCCGTAAACGACGCCTTGCCGCCGGTACCGGCCACGGCCGACGCAGGCTCAAGCGCCAGCGACGAGCCAAAGTCGATCAGGCACAGGTCAAAGGTGCCCTCGGCAAGCTGCCGGTCAAGCGGTAGACGCGCCGTACGCACCATAATATTAGCGGGCGAGATATCGCGATGGACAAAGCCCTCGCCCACCAGGCTCATACGGCAGAGCAGATCGAACAGGTCGCGACCCAGACGCGCCGCCACAAGCGGCGACAGGCGTCCGGCATCATCCACGGCAAGTCGCGAACGCAAGCGGGCAAGCGTCTCGCCCTCGACCCATTCCATGACAATCGCAGGCACACCGTCGACCTCGCCCCAGCCATAGAGACGGGGAAAGCCCTTAAGGCCCGAAAGGGCGCGATGGCATTCATATTCCTCGCGAAATGCCGCTTTGAACTTGGCGACCAGCGCCTCATGGGCGGCATCGTCGTCAAACTCATCGCGCGCCGGCAAGATGAGCTGCTTGAGCGCCACGGCCTCGCCCTGCGCGTTGACAGCACGCGTCACGCGGCCGATGCCGCCACGGCGCATGGTGGCGTCGTCGGCAAACAGCATCGTAAAACGGCGCAGGTAGGCGGGAAGCTCGTCCGTGCCCAGGGCGACGGCCGGCTCAAACCCGTCGACGCGCGCCAGGCGCAGGCCCACCATGGGATCGTGGGCAAGCGATTGGCTTGTGGCGGAAACAAGATCGGTCATCATAGGGCAAGCGCCGCCACGTTATTGTTGAAGTTACCGAGCGCGACGTCATCATCGCCGTAATGGCCGACCCATTGACATAGGTTGGTGTAACAGCCCCACAGATTGGCATACTGCTGATACCACTTTGACCGGGGCGAGAATGTCTGACGACCGAACTCGGCTCGAATGACAAACATCTCCCCGACCAGGCTGTCGCACGGCCTGGGATCTCCCGTAGAGTTATAGGTCGAAACCACGTCATTGGCACGAGAAACATAGCCGTCGAGCATGTTGTACTTGGTCACAAGCCAACTGTGAATGCTCTCTTCCTCAGCAGCGGAAAGGCCACCGGAGTTTGCATCGTTGTCAGTGTTGCCGCCCGTCGAGCCGCCGTTTCCAGACCCTCCGGCAGAGGAACCCGACCCAGAGCCGCCGCCCGAACTCGACGAATCCGAGCCGGAGCCAGAAGTATCCGAGCTACCGGGCTTTCCGGACTGCTGGGCGTCCTGCTCCTTCTGCTGCTCGACCTTATTCACCGTTGCCGCCACGCTATTGTTGGACAACCGATCGATGATCTTGGTGTTGGTGAGCACGATGGTTTTGCCATTGGCAAGCGTGACTTCGTTGTCCGGGGCCTCGGCGCCGTCCGCGTCGTCGGCGCCAAACACAATATGCGCGACCACACTTGCCCAAGCATATCCAGTCGTGGTGCCCAGATCACTTTTGACCTCATGCCCCACGCGCGGTTCGCGTGCGGCATGTGCCTGCATCATGGACGGCACGGTCATGCCATAGGCAGAAACGCCAGCTATGACCAGCACCAGCGAGCAAGACAGCAGTGCGTACGCCCGCGGCGCCAAGCCCAGTCGGCGTCGCATGCGCACCGCGGCGCCGCGCTTTGTCTGAGTGCCACCGGGCCGCATGCGTTCTCCTCCAACAAAAACACGCCGCTCGGGAGCGGCGCATTCATTCGAATCCATATTTGAGTGTATCAGCGAACCCAAAAGGTTGCGCAACGAATGAGCAAATTAAGGATGCGAGTGGAAGCATCCATGCGATAAGCGGATACAAAGTATCTTTGTTGCACAACAAACTTATAGTCGCACGGGGAAATTATGACTGCCCCGTGCGTCGCCAGGAAAACATACGGCAGGAGCAGGCTCGCCACCTAAATCGTGCGACGGGCCTCAATGGCGCGCCCGAGCGTAAGCTCGTCGGCATACTCCAGGTCGCCGCCCACGGGCAGGCCGCTCGCCAGACGCGACACCTCAACGCCCAGCGGCTTGATAGTGCGGGCCAGGTAGCTCGCCGTGGTCTCGCCCTCAATATTGGGGTTGGTGGCGATGATGACCTCATGGATATCCTCGTGGCCCAAACGCGCCAGCAGCTCGCGGATGTGCAGCTGCTCGGGGCCAATCTTGTCCATGGGGCTGATCACGCCGCCCAATACGTGGTAGAGACCGTGGTAGCTGCCCGTGCGCTCGATTGCCTGGACGTCGCGCGGCTCGCCCACCACGCAAATGCGAGTAGTGTCGCGCATCGAATCCTGGCAGATGGAGCACTCGTCGGCCGTGGCGTAGTTAAAGCAACGGCTGCAAAAGTGGACCTCCTGCTTAACCTCCAGGATGGCCTCGGCCAGGCGGCGGGCCTCCTCGGCATCGGCCTCGAGCAGGTAATAGGCGATGCGCTGGGCCGACTTGGGACCAATGCCCGGCAAACGGCCCAGCTCATCGAGCAGTTTTTGCAGACTGTGATTCGCACTCATATATATGCGTGTCTTAGAACGGCATGCCCGGGATGTTGAGGCCGCCGGTGATGGCGCCCATCTGCTTGTTGGCGAGCTCGTTGACGCCGCGGACGGCCTCGTTGACGGCAGCCATGATCATGTCCTGCAGCATATCGACGTCCTCGGGATCGAGGGCATCGGGGTCGATGGTAAGGTTGACGAGCTCCATCTCGCCGTTAACGGTCACCTTGACCATACCGCCGCCGGCAGAGGCGTCGACGGTCTGGGACTTGAGGTTCTCCTGCGCGGCGGCAAGCTGCTCCTGCATCTTGCGAGCCTGCTTCATCATCTGCTGCATGTTCATACCGGCCATGATGGCTCCTTTACGTGCGGCCGCACGCCGAGCTGCAAGGGCAGCCGGAGCGCGGCGGGACTTTCAAACTCAAAAATCGTACCACGGCGCGAGGCCAGCGAGCGGGGCGGACACGCTACCTCAGTCGATATACATGTCCTCCAATACAAACCACGCGCAAAGATTATGCAAGGCCGAATTATGCAAGGTTGCATAATATCGCATACTCAATCTAGTAGAGCCGAATCCGGCATTTCATGTGTGCCACTAAATAGCTAAATGCCAAACCGCTGCTCGAGGCGGAGCACATGGCGGCAGGGTATAATTTGATTGTCATAGATTGCAATTTGGAGGTGCCCCATGAATGCCCCCGACGCGCTCCAAAACATCCGCTCAAAACACCCCGTTGCATATGTGGTTCTCTATCTCTTTGTCGGCTGGGCATTGCTGGTTGTCATCACCCATGCCATAGCTTTTGGAGCAGAACTGCTGATAGCCAGCTCGGGCCAGCCCGTCGTCAAATGGGAGACGACCGATGAATGCACCGACGGAACCCGAACCATTTACTACAACAGCCCGTCCCTCTACCAAGAGTTCAAGGTCAAGATAAAGGACTCCAAGATTGTCGATGCCGAACTGGGCTCTTTATTTACAATCGGAGCAACCGTCAACGCCGAGCAAGTCGAGTACACGGACGGCCATGCGACGTATCGTATCGACCTCAGCATCCTAGGCCGACCGTCACGCGCTTGTCTGCTCGAATGCGAGATACGCGGCACCACACTACACATGTCCGAAATACAGATGCGCCCGGACAAAAGAAAGTGATATATGGCCGAGTCGGAAGAGACTAGGCATAGACTCGTCCGCCTTCGTAGGCAAAACGCAGGATGAGCGGGGCATTGTTGCGCACGAAATCATCGAGTTCTTTGAGGTTCGCTTCGCTAAAGCCCTCGTGTGACACCCAATTGAATGCCGGCAAGATACACTCCGCCGTGTCAAACCCCAATCGCGCGGGCGCTCCACAACAACCTTCACCGTGTTGTCCTCCCGGACTTCGGAATACGAAACCTGCGTATCGTCCTCAAGGCGGACATATTCCCACATCATAAGCTCGCTCCGTTCAAAGGGTTCTCTTCTTGAGCAGTATACCCGCCTGCGCAGCTACTCCACCGGCTTGAAGATGGTGGCCTGACCGAAGACGCTGCGGATGAGGTCTTTGGCCTCGTCCTCGGTCTGCGGGATGCTCGGGGCTGCGCCCTGATGGCCGAAGGGGCTGCCCGCACCGGGGTTGGACTCCCAGGGAGCTGCAGGAGCGTCCCCCTCTTTGGGGGCAGTTGCGGCGGGCTTGGGCGCGGACGCCGTGGCCGGCGCGTCGAACGGAGGCAGATCGTCCCCGCCCGCATCGGCGGCAAAACCGGCGACCATGGCATCGTCGTAGGGCACCTGCTCGGATTCCCACGGCGCAGACGGCGCGGCGGGCTGAGCCTTGGGAGCGGATGCGCGCTCGGGCGCTCGGGGTGCGGGCTCGGTCGGGAGCTTGCCCGTGGCAGGAGCGCCGGCGGGGTTGTCGGAGCGCAGCCAGGGGGCCTTAGCCAGGTCGGATGACTTGGGCGCAGGCGCGGCGGCGGGCTTAGGCCCGAGGACCGGGGCAGCCGGTTTGGGCGCAACGGGTTCAGGCGCCGACGGGGTCGGTGCCATCACCGGCGTCGCTTGCTGCTGCGGAGCGCTGGCGCTCGAGGATACAGGGGCCGCCGAGGACACGGGTTGCGGGTCCGCAGATACCGCAGCCCGTGCAGATGGAGAATGCTCCTCATGTTGAGGAGCCGGCGTGCCACCCCCATCCAGGACATAGTCGACGGTACGACGACCGAAGACCGCACTGACTGTCGGCAGGACCACCGACTGCGTGTCGGCGCGTCCGAGCATCTTGATGGCAAAGGTCGAGCCCGCGGGGAACGAGACCGTGAGCTTGGAGCCGTCGTCGGCCGTGGCGCGGGCGTTGAGCAAAAGTCCCGCGTAGGAGGCCTGACGAGCCTTGACGCGCTCGACAACCTCGGCCCATTTGCGCTGGAGCTCGCCGGCATCCTCAACCGCAGGGGTCTCGGCGGCGCCGGCGGCAGCAACCTGAGCGGCAGTGTTGGGCTTGGACACCGGCACGGTCGATGCCGCAGGCGCGGGAGCCGCAACGGGTTGAGGTGCAGGCGTTACAGGTTTGGGCGCCGACGCAGGAGCCGCGGACTTGGGCGCAGACTGAGCCGCCGGAGCGGCAGCACCACGGTCCCAAGGCATACCGCCCTGGCGCGCGGACGTAGCAGCGGGGGCAGCGGATGCCGCCGGAGCGGCAGCACGAGCGCCCGAAATTAGCGTCGGCTGTTGGGCAGCAGCGGGTACGGATGCTGCAGGCGCGGCGGCCTGAGCAGCAGCCACGCTCGCCGGCACGGCGCCGTTGGCAACCATGGCCTCCAAGCGGGCCACGCGCTCGGCCAATGCCTCAATCGTTAAATCGGCCTCGGGACGTGCCAGGCGCGTGCAGGCGATCTCGAGCACCAGGCGCACGTCGCTCGCGCCCCTCATCTCCAGTGCGGCATCGTCGAGCACCGTCAGCACACGGGCCAGGCGGTCGGCAGGATGCTCGCCAAAGGCAGCGGCCTCGGCAGCAAGCGCCTCGGCCTGCTCGGAGCCGCCCTCAAACAGCTCGGCACGGGCACCGGCAACGCAGGCAACGTACACGTCACGCACATGCGCCACCAGGTCGCGCGTCAGCTCCAGCAGGTCGTTTCCTTCCTCGACCTGCGCACGGATCAGTCCATAGAGCTCGGCAACATCGCGATCGGCAATGGCGCGGGAAAACTCGCCCAGAATCTGGTCCGAAACCTCGCCTAAAAGCGAGCGGGCGTCGTCCGCATGCACAGAACCGTTGCCAAAGACGCTCAGCTGCTCCAGCGTGGACAACGCGTCGCGCATACCGCCCTTGGCATGGCGCGCCACGATAGCCAGCGCCTCATCGTCGTAATCGAAGCCCTCCTGCTCGCACACGTATGCCAGGCGACGCTCGATATCCTCGTTGCCGATGCGATGGAAATCGAAACGCTGGCAGCGCGAGAGGATGGTCTCCAGAATCTTTTGCGGGTCGGTGGTGCACAGCACAAAGATCACGTGTGCCGGCGGCTCCTCGAGCGTCTTGAGCAGCGCGTTGAACGCCGCCGTCGTGAGCATGTGGACCTCGTCGATGATATAGATCTTGTACTTGCCGCGCACCGGGGCAAAGTTGACGGAGTTGATGATCTCCTCGCGCACATTGTCCACGCCGGTACGGCTTGCGGCATCGAGCTCGTAGACATCGGGGTGGTTGCCCTCGGCAATGAGCTCGCACTCCTCGCAAGTACCGTCGGGCATGCAGCCGCTTGCACCCTCGGCGCGCGCCGCCTCGGCATTGCGGCACAGCAGCGCCTTGGCAAGGATGCGCGCCATGGTGGTCTTGCCCGTGCCGCGCGGTCCGCAGAACAGGTAGGCGTGGGACAGGCGCCCCTCGGTGATGGCGTGCTCGAGCGTCGAGACGATATGCTGCTGGCCCACCACGGAGTCAAAGGTGAGCGGGCGATACTTTCGGTACAACGATTCCATGGGTGCTCCCCCGGGTATACTGAGTCTTGTTGCCGCGGCGGCCATGCGGTCGCACGGCATACTGCATTCCATAATAACCCGTACGGCGAGCCCGCCGCGATAGGAGTCCAAAGAGCATGGCAGACGCAGAGAGCAACCTCGTTCCCTCCGAAGCAGCCGACCAGGTCGAGGTCGCGCTCGAGGAGCAGGCCGCAGCCGACGACGGCATCCTGTACCTCAACGAGTACCAATACGAAAACGACCTCGTCACCGACTTCGCCCGCCTGGTCGCCTCGCCCAGGCGTCGCGGCTCGCTGTATGTCGCCGCGGCAATTGCCGCGCTCATCGGCATCGGCATGCTGGTGGCCGGCGGCAACTGGATCAAGTTTGGCGTCGTCTTGATCGTATTCGGCGCCTTTTTGGCCTGGTGGAGCAAAAACCTGCACCACACCCTCGCCCGCGACTTTATCGACGCCGTTGAGGCCGACGAGTCCATGGGTGGCCGCTATCGCCGCGTCGCCGCCAACGAGGACGGCCTGATGGTTTGGGGCAAGAGCGGCAAGTCGCAGTTCTTCCCGTTTGACAAGCTCGACCACGTACTCGACGGCGAGCGCATCTTTGTGGCCATGTTCGCCGACCAGGGCGTGACGATCCCTAAGGACACCTTTGTCCGCGGCGATGCCGAGCAGTTCGGTCCCTTCCTTAAGGCGCGCATCAACAAAAAACTCCGCATCGAGACCAAACGCAAGAAGATGAAGGCAGAAAAGGCCGCTGCCGAAGCAAAACAGGGCGACAAGCCCCAGGAGACCAAGGGCAAGCAGCGCAAGCAGAAGAAGAGCAAGAAGAAGCGGTAGGCCGGCCGACACCGAAGGCGCCTCGTCCCGCGCCCGATTCCGGGCCGGGGCGCCTGGAATCGGGCGCGCGTACCGCCAATGGACCCGTTTTGCCTTGCTCTCGAGCTATTTCACTTCAAACCTTAAGAGCCTCCGCTCCGGCAGATCGGTCATCTTCATCGTGTAAGTCCCGGGAAATGCTTTCTCAAAACGGACGGTCTCGTAACCTTCGAAATAGTCGTTGGTGTTCTGCATCATAAATGGGACGAGCAACTCGTTTTCTGCCCCAACCTCCACGGCAAACGCAGCAGAGCCGCCAAGGACCGGCATGGCTTGCGTTATCAGATCGGTATTGACTACAAAATCATAGTTTGGCGCAGACTCCGGAACCAGATGCCAAACATACGCTTTGATTCCACCGTCGATATTATCCCTATTTCTGACACGCATCTTTACGGCGATAACGCACGTGATGTCGGCATCCTTCAGTCTCGTTTTCGTATCCACGGTGCCATATTTTGAATAATCGTCATGTGCTCGTTTGAGATACTCGCGCGGCGTGAGCAACTCTGCCCCGTCTATGCAAAACGAATACCCATCAGTCACCACATCCTTCGACCCCAGAAACGCTCCATCCATCGAGAGCCATTCGCCCTCCGCGTAATATTTCTCAGGAATGACCGTCCGGTTCCCGTTAACGACGCTCACCCTCATGCCCGCAAGGCCGGCAGCAGCACAGCAAAAAAGCGCGAGCGCCGATCTTCTCGTCCACAGGGTCTTCTTCATCGCGCTCACGACCTTTCCCGAACTTTCACAACGGCACCGTCGCGCATGCAGTAAACCCGATCGGCCAGCTCCTCGAGCACCTCTCCGTCATGGCTGGACAGAATAACCTCGCGACCCGTTGAGGCCGCCATCGCCACAACGCGCTTGAGCATTTCAACGCCCGCTTCGTCGAGGGCATTTGTTGGCTCATCGAGAACAAGTAGCTTCGGCTTTTCCATAATTGCCGCAGCTATTCCCAGACGTTGCTTCATCCCAAGCGAATATGCTCGGAACTTCTTTTTTTCGTCTGCATCGAGCCCCACGAGCCGCAGGGCAGAGCGAATGTCCTCGGGAGTGGCAACGCCCTTGATCTGAGCGATGAGCTCCAGATTGTCGTAGCCAGACAGATATCCCAAAAAGGCAGGCGCCTCGATCAACATCCCCAGACTCGGCGGGAACGAGATGTCCGCCCCAAGCCTTTGGCCATCGATAGAGATTTCGCCTTCGGTAGGCTTGATCAATCCGCAGACCGCTCGCATGAGCATGGTCTTGCCCGAACCGTTTATCCCCTGAAGCCCTACCACGGTCCCAGGGGCAACCTCGATGGACACATTGCGCAGGACAACGTTTTTGCCCATGCGCTTCGATACGTCCCTAACGATCACGCTCATATCTTGTCCCCCTTTTCTATAAGGTCTGCCCTTCGAAACCACAATCCGCCCAGCGATAGGCATAACGACATAATCACAATTGAAAACAAGACGCTCGAGCCCGCCGCGATTCCCTCTTTGACAATTCCGCCCCAGCGCAACAGCATCAAGGCGTTACCCAATAGCGCCCAATGTCGTGCATATGCCGAGCAGATCAGGTAGCTCATTAAAACCACAAACGAGACTGACGGCCCAAGCACAAACCCGACCGCTGCCTGCGCAAACGCAAGCGCCTCGAAAGCAAATAAGAGACCTATGAAAAACGGCAGCGCATCCGCCTCGGCAGCTTTGAGAAACCACGGCGCCAAATTAGCCAGCTGAAGCGACTCGCCATGAATGACCGCGCTGAACGAGGAGCTCACCACCAAGCTCCAAATCACAACAGAGCAAACCACCACGAGCAGTGAAAATGCCGTTACCGCCGCCACTGAGATAAAACGCGAGGCCCACCAAAGGGTTCTTGCCCGGCATCGAACAAGTGCTTGTAAACCAAGCCCGTGCAACGATTCGGTCGGATAATCGAGTGTTGTATAGAGAATAAGCAGAATGAGGAATAGCCACCCTAACGGAGGCACAAACATGACCCCGGGCCTAGGCTCAAACGGAGCAGATCCGGCAAACACGAGCGCAAGATTATCCGCAAACCCCAAGGTATCCGTCCTGACCCCATACACAGAAGACAATCCGTAGGCGTACACCAAGTTTGCAACGGTCACTGCCGCAACCGCAATAAAAGTAAGGATGTTCTTCTTCAAAACGGTCCTCAGGTCCGCGGCGACCAGCCTCAACAGCATCAGACCACCTCGCGTCTTTTTAAGAATCTCGCGGAAACCAAAGAAAAGACGAACAGCAAGATGATTTCCGCAACCCCCGCTCGGATGTCGGGCCAGTTATTTAGCGATTCCGACCTGATGCTGTTAAGAATGTTGCAGTTAAAGCCGACGCATGAAAGGACGCTAAAAATCCAGTCGTTAACAAAGTGCCATGCAACCATAATCAGATATGGAACGACCATCGCCTTGATTCTGCTGCGGAACACAACCGACAGACCGGTCACGGCCATGGATAGAACCCCCAGCGCCACCGCATCGAACAGCGTATAAACCAGCACGTATAACAGAGGCCGGGAATAAAACAGGCCAGAAAAATAGCTATGCAGATAGAGCCCGACGTAAGTCGATTCGTCGACCCGGGGGAGATACGCGGGAAACAGCATGGAGACAATCAGAAAGTTCACGAGTAGCGGAATAGCCGTGACCGCAAACGCAGAGAGGAAAGCAGACAGCATCTTCACGTTCACGTACGCATTTCTAGAAACACGCGTGCAGATCTGTGCCTCGTAACCGCTCAAACGCTCGGACAGGCATGACCACGACCCGGCCAACATGGCAAGCAACGGCAGCGCATAGAAAAACACCGACGCTAACAACGGCGCGTTCGCGCCCACAACAATCCAGTTGCCAAAGCTACTTTCACGCGTTTGGCCGAGGTATGTCTGAGACTGCAGACCAATGCCGTAGCCAAAAGATAACAGCTGCTTGCGCTCAATTTCGAGCGTCCACCACGCCTCGATGGCAGCTGCCATCGAAATGGCAGTCGCCAAAATAAGAGCCAACGCAAATATTGGGTTTCCAGATATCTTGGACAACTCGTGCCGAATTAGTTTTTTATTCAACCGACATCACCCTCCTATTGGCCAGGCCGAGCAGCAACGCTCGACCCGGCCCTAATCACAAGCGGTTAATGATGCGTCGGCGCACGGCAACCTTTGCATGAATAGAGAAAGATGTCTGTAAACACCCGCTATTGAGTTGATTGCTCAGGCGTTTACACGTTATCTACCTGCGATAACAATGAAATAAGCTCCGCTTTATTCTTGATCCTCAACTGGCGGTAAGATGCAGACCGCAGTGCTTGCACCGTAGATGCAGCGTAACCGACATCCTCCGCAATAGCCTTTGTCGTTGCGCCCTCTGCCGTCATCAGCAAGATTTGCGACTGAACATCAGAAAGGGAGCGAGACATAAGCAGGGCCAGCTGGCGCACGCGGGCTGTTTCGGTGGACCCGTTCGCGCGGTACTCCAAGACGGCTTTCTCGTCCTCAACCGAGCGGGCGAGCGCGATGTGCGTGACGAACATGGGCGCAGACCAGCAGACGACCACCGTTGCCACGACGACATTGACAGCCGAACTATGCCCCAACAACGACGCGAGGAACAACGGCTTGAAAACCGTCAGATCCTGCACCATGTTGAGCAAGACAACCCAAACAGGAGCCATCGCCCCAAAGCAGAGCATCCATACCCCAAGCATTTTGCGCTGCGGACAGCTTCGCAGCACTATATACGTGAGCAGCATCCCCGTCAGTACCGCAAGTTCATGAATTCGCCCCCTAGTTGCTGCATAGATTAAAGCGGATACACCTATTAACGCCAACGGCACGATAGCCCGAGTATGGGCATGAACCTTAAACGGGCGCAGCTTAACAGCGAGCGAAGCCATAGACGCTATGCCGCAAAACAGGACCGGTGCAGCCATCAACTGATCGCGTATGCACCTCCATGCCGCGATATAAACAAAAGCCCATTCCACGGCAGACAGTATCGCCCACACGCACGAGCTTCCGAGCCCAATCGCTTCGCCTGCCCTATCCAGATCAGCGTCATGATTTGTCTTTACAACCGCGCAATACGGCGAAAGAAACAGTCCGAGGCCCAATGTATAGCTTGCAAGAGAAAAGGCGACTGCCCGCGTAACGCTGGATTCCCAATCACTATTCGCCATTACCAAGGGACCTGCCGCAAGGAAAATAAAAAAGATGTGGGCAGATATCGAAGCAGCCGGTGCGTCCGAGCTAATGCCAACATATCGCCGGCATGCCGCTGCGACAGCTCAGACTCTACAGCTTCGCCCCCACCCGCAAACAGCGCCACCAGCTCACGCGAGCCCGCAACCGACGCCTTCCCGTATGCTCGGTGAAGCGTTGTTCTCACCGTCGATGGCTTCGTATCCGTCTCCCCGGCAATTTCCGCCGGCGTTTTCCCTTTGAGCAGCAGTCGAACAAACTGCTCTTCTCTAGGCGACAGGGCGGGGGAAAACGCCCCCGCATCGAATGGGTCGGACGCGCAGGCGATATCCGAATCGTTGTCCCGTTTCCCCCTTAGCAACATGCATACGAAGGCAGCAGCGATAGCGGACCCCATCGCCAGCAATGCAATGACCGCGGCATCGTTTGCGAAGTATGCCACCTCGACAGCCGGAATAAGACCGATAGGAACTGCCACGAGCACAGAACGGGCAGACACGTCGCCCTGCCCCCGACCAAAGGCGCGGGGACAGCAAAGCAGCGGGACCGCAGCCAATACGAAATAGGCTAGCGGAATTAAAAGCGCAAGACCAATTGGTGCGGCCGATGCAGAGGATATTCCCCATGGCTCGGGGATGACTCTCCATGAAACTCGACAGCAGAACAGCAGACAAGACATGACGGCTATTGTTTCTGTAAAAATCGCGTCCTGCGGATGACGAGTTTCTCTTTCGTCAGCCCGCGTCGCCCCCTGCGTCAAAGGAGAGCCCGCCGTATCCCAAATTACATATGAGAGGAGCAGCGACCCAGCAAAGCACGAGGCGCATGAAACGCCGCGCAACAGCCAGATAGGCGCAAACACGAATGGAATAGAATCTCCGCGAGCATAGAAAGCAAGGTCAGCCCATTCGGGAACCGTTGCAATAACACCGAGGAAAACACCGATGGCACCGAGATACCTCGGCCTTCTCATTCCCCCCTTGCATAGCGCAGTACCATGAACAAACGCCGCGAGGCATGCGCCAAGGATAACGAGCCAGGTCATTGCACCTGATGCCAAGCCAAGTGAAGATGAAAACCGGTGATAAGGGGTGACCGACATTACGATAAGCACAATGGCGCAGGCAAATGTGGCAGAACGGCGGGAAAAGAGCATATGGCCTCCATAGCATGTCATTATATCGCTCGATCCGCTCATCTATCTCCATGCCCACACCGGCCAACATCAACGATTCACGCTAACTCCAATCCGAGCCAGGTCACGGTCCGGCTTTTGTCCGCAGCCCCCGCCCCAAAGCGGGATGCGGTTTCCTTTTGAGCGCCGATTCGGAAAGTCCGTCCCGTTCCAGGCCAATATTCTGGGATGCAGTTTCCGCAGCCCACCCCATTTGGAAGGCGCATCCCATTATTTGGCTGAAAACTGGGGTGCGCTTTCCGAACGAGCCGAAACGGCCCGAATCGATCGGACCACCTCATCCCCGTTTCCTCGCCATCTGCCCGAGCGTGCTACACTAGCAGCATCTATGCCACCGCGAATGGCTCGGCTCCGCGCCCGCCACTCGCAAACGAACTTTAAACGCACGAGGGTTGGCCATGCCGCTTTTCTCGCAACATACCGCCCGGTTCTCGCCGGACGTTCCTTTGGAGGGCACCAGCTCTCGCGAGCTGCTCAAGCGGTACCAGCCGCTCGAGACGCTTGCGACCGGCGGTTTTGGCTCCATCGAGATTTGCCGCGACACGCACCTGCGCCGCCGCGTCGCCATTAAGCGCATCCCCCTTATCAACGGCGCCGGCATGCCCGCCAGCGACATCATGGATGTCCTGCGCGAGGCGCACACTGCCGCCATGCTTCAACATCCCAACATCGTGCAGGTCATCGACTTTACGCACGACACAGCCTATGCCTACCTGGTTATGGAATATGTCGATGGCATGTCGCTGGCCGAGTTTTTGCACCGCGCGGACGGCCACTCACTTACCTTTGACGAGGCCGCGGCCATTGCCGATGCCCTGGGCCAGGCGCTCACCTTCGCCCACAGTAATGGCGTACTCCACCTGGACATTAAGCCCGCCAACGTGCTCATCGACCACTCGGGCAATGTAAAGCTCACCGACTTTGGCATGGCGCGACTGTCGTCCGCCGGTGGCTTTGGCGGCTCGCGCGGCGGCACCATCGGCTACATGCCGCCCGAGCAGCTCGATATCGAGACCGGCACGGTCGACGAACGCGCTGATGTCTTTGCCCTCGCCTGTGTGATCTACGAGGGCCTGTGCGGCAGCGCTCCCTTTATGGCGGCCACGCCCGCCGACTCGCTCGGCCGTATCATCGGCGGCGCCACCTATCCCAGCGAGCTGATACCACACTTTCCCCCGGGAGCCGAGGCCGCGCTCATGAGCGCGCTCTCCCCCATGCCGCAGGACCGCCCCAACAGCATCGAGGCATTTTGCGACCAACTCCTTGCCGGTCTGGGCAGCGTGCGCGAGGGCCGTCGCAGTCTGGAGCAAATGGTTGGCGAGCTTTCGGATGACGAGCAGGAGCTCGACGATATCGAGCCGTCGTACTACGAGGACGACGCCATCGAGGTCGACCCCGCACTCGGCTGGGCGGGCACGCGCTGGAGCCATGCGCGCGACTACGCCATGCGCGCTATCTCGGCGCTAACGTGCGGAGCCTTCAGCTTTTTGCTCATGCAGACGGCTGGCGTCGCGGCGCTTCCCGGCCTGGTCATTGCGGCTATCGCGATCGGAGCGGCGGCTGGCCTGGCCCCCCAGATTGGCTCGGCCATCTCGGCTGTGGGCTTTTTGGTGCTCATGGCCAACGCCACCATGCAGGCGCAGGGCATCCTGTCGATGTTGCCCGTCGCGGTGATCTTTGCCGCCGCCATGTCCGGTTGGTGGATCGCCTGGGGTCGTACCGAGGCTGCCGCGAGCGCCGCGCTCACCTGTGCACTCGCGCTTGGCTGTCTGACCGGCAATACCTTCCTGGCAGCTGGGGTCGCCGCCGGCGTCGCGTCATTTTGGCTCGGCCCGGCAAGCGCCGCCGCGGCAACGGGCATGGGCGCGCTTTTTGCCCGTCTGGCCACGATCGCGCTTTCAGCCGGAGGCGTGCTGGGGCTCGGTAACGTTGCCGCAGCGCTGGGAGACCCGCTCCTTTGGGCTGCCTTTGTGCTGGTCGCGGCAACTGCCGCAGCATCATCCGCGTTGCTCAATGCCCATGCCAAGCGTGCCGATCAGGGATCAAACCTTGCCGCAATCGCCGCCATCGCTGTCACCGGCATCGGCTGCGCAGCGGCGTCCTGTCTTGCACACCATATGGAAATTGCCAGCCTTGCAGCCGCGGTCATCGCCAAGGCGGCGGTTGCGGGAATCCTATCCTCTATAATCGTTGGGATATGCCTATATTTGCTCGGATACCAAAGAACCTATACGGAGAGTGATCTTTCGTGAACTTCCTGAACATCTTCGAGGACCACGTGGCCGGCATCTTCGGTGCCACCCGTGCCCCGTTCTCCTTTAAGAAGCTTGCCAAGCAGGCCGCTCGCGACATGGAGGATCAGACTCTGGTGATCAATGGCGTCAACACGGCGCCGGCACTCTATACCATCCTGATCGCCGCCGACGACGATCCCATGCTCGCCCCGTTCTACCCCGAGCTTTCGCGCGAGGTCCGCGAGTTTGTGAAAGCGCAGGCCGAAAAGCGCCGCTATGTCTTTGTCGGCGAGCCCCTCGTGCGCTTTATGATCGATCCGCAGCTGCGCGCCGGCAAGTTCTCGGTCTTTGCCGAGAACGTCGATGCCCCCACGCTCGGCCGCCTGTACGAAGAAGAGCGCGCCTATCAAAACGGCCTGGGCCAGAACAACTCAGCGGCAAGCCGTGCCGCCAGCGCCCCGCGCGCCGGCCAGCAGCAGTTTGCTGCCCCGCAGCAGCAGCGCCCCGCCGCCATGCCCCAGCAGCAGCCGACGCCTCGCGCCGCCGCTCCCGACCCGCTTGCCGTAGCAGATCCCTTCGCGCCTAGCGTCCCCGACCCCGCCGCTCCTATCCCGGTGCCGCAGACCGTCTCGCGCGACGCGCTTGCCGGCATGGGCGGAGCCGCCGCGACCGGTGCCGCCGTGGGCCTAGGCGCCGCAGCCGGCATCGCCTCCAACATGGCAAGCACTCGCGCCCCGCAGCGCCCGCTCGCCCAGCTCGTCGACGTCGTGAGCGGCGAGAGCCATAGCATCACCTCCGCACAGGTGACCATCGGTCGCGAGCGTTCAGTTTCCGACATTGCCCTGCGCGACCCCAACGTGTCGCGCCGCCACGCCCAGCTCACCTTTACGGGCTCGGATTGGTCGATCGAGGACCTCAATTCCACCAACGGCACGCTCGTCAACAACCGCCGCATTACGCGCTGCCCGCTGCGCAACGGCGATCTACTGACGTTTGGCCTGAGCACCTTTGAATTTAGGGGATAGTCGCTTATGAACATCGATATCGTCCTTTTTGCAGGCCGCATCGTCCTGGTCGCCCTGCTCTATATCTTCCTGTTCGCCGTCATGAAGACCGGCGTGGGACTTGTTCGCGGACAGCG
This sequence comes from Collinsella sp., assembly GCA_019424925.1. Lineage (GTDB taxonomy): Bacteria > Actinomycetota > Coriobacteriia > Coriobacteriales > Coriobacteriaceae > Collinsella. Next base: position 7,964 of record JAHYYO010000022.1, on the reverse strand, counting down.
CCGCGACTCGGCTATCTGGACGATCGATGTGGACAAGGGCCCGCGCGGCATCCGTGGCATCCACGTAGACATGCTCGGCCCCGTCATCGTCGGTCGCTCGCCATCTTCGGACATCTGCATCAACGAACCGTTCGTCTCGGCCTCGCATGCGCGCTTTTCGCTGCAGGGCCCGGCGCTCATCATCGAGGACCTCAACTCGCTTAACGGCACACTCGTCAACGGCCGCCAGCTCGTGGAGCCCGCGACGCTGCGTGAGGGCGACGAAGTCCAGATTGGCGACGTGGTCATGAAGGTGAACCGTCGATGATCGACGAGGAGAACAAGTCCGCAACTATGACCGAGGCACCGGCCGCCGCCACAGCTGCGCCGGCCCACGCCGCTCCGGCGGGCTCCGCGCCCGTGGAGCCCGAGGACACCGTGTTCTCCCTGCCTCTTTCGCATGTAACGCAAGAATATCCGACGCTGACCGACGACGAGGATACCGAGGACAACGCTGACGGCGGTAACACCCCCATCGGCGTGCACGCCGCTACCGAGCAGCCCGCGGTCCCGCAAGACATGCCCGCGCCGGCTCACTTTGCCGAACCCGTCGCCACGGCGATTACCGAGAGCTCCGCGGTATTTGCGGCTCCCGAGCCCGCGGCACCGGTGTTTCCCGTAGCGCCGGCACCCGCCGCAGCACCCGAGTCCGCATCTGCACCGGAACCCGCGGCGGCGCCCGAAGCCATGCAGTCTGTAACCGAAGACGTACCCGCAGCAACGACGGAGGATGTCTCCCAATCCCACGGCACGCCCGCGCCCGCGCACTTCGCGACGCCCGAGTCTGCAGCCGTCGCCCCGCAAGACGACGAGCCTGTCGACCGTACAACCGAAGAGCCCGCCACGCCCAACGTCAACGACCCGAGCAACGATGCCGACACCGTCTCGCCCGGCGATACGGCCGAGATTGACGTTGCCGCCGTGGAGGCCAAGCTTAAGGACCCCGGCTCGACCATGAGCTTTGAGCCCCTGACCGAGGAGCGCATCGAGACCGACTCGACCTATGATGCCGGCACCACCACGCAACTCATGTGGGGCGCCCGCTCCGACGTTGGCTGTGTGCGCCCGCACAATGAGGATTCCTACCTGGTGCAGTCGCCGCTCTTTTGCGTATGCGACGGCATGGGCGGTCACGCCGCCGGCGAGGTAGCCTCTTCCATCGCCGTCGAGACTATTGCCAAGACGGCCCCGCAGTCCGCCGACGCAGCACGCCTGGCCGCAGCCGTCGAGGCAGCCAACGCCGCCGTAATCGAGGCCGCCTTGAATGGCCTGGGCAAGCCCGGCATGGGCTGCACAGCCACTTGCGCCTATATCGAAAACGATACGCTCGCCATCGCCCACGTGGGCGACTCGCGCGCCTACCTGCTCCACGAGGGCACGCTCATCCGCGTGACCCGCGACCACTCCTATGTGGAAGAACTCGTGGACGCCGGCGAGATTACGGCAGACGAGGCTCGCGTCCACCCAAACCGCTCGGTCATCACCCGTGCGCTGGGCTCGGACCCCGCCATGTATGCCGACCACTTCACTCTGCATATCGAGGAAGGCGACCGCCTGATCCTGTGCTCCGACGGCCTTTCGAGCATGATTCCCGATAGCGATATCGAGAACATCGCCACGCAGTCCTCAACCGCGCAAATCTGCGTCGACAACCTAGTGGACGCGGCGCTTGCCGCCGGCGGCCACGACAACGTGACCGTAGTAGTCGTTGACCTGGTTGACGATGGCGTTATGCGCGAGGCGCAACGCGTGCGTCGCCGCAACGTCACCATCGGCGTCGTCTTAGGTCTCGTCTTGGTGCTGGCGGCTGCCATCTGGGCCTACACGGGTGTCACCGGCTCGTACTACCTGGGTACCTACCAGGGCAATGTCGCCGTCTGGCGCGGCCTGCCCGGCAAGCCGCTCGGACTCAAGCTCCACTGGCTCGAAAGCGAAACCAGTATCAAGCTGTCCGACCTGCCCGAAGACACGCAAAACCGCCTCAAGGCGGGCATTCCGCAAACAAGTGTCGACGATGCGCAGGACACGATATCCAAGTACCGCCACCAGATCGATGAAGAGCAGACCCGCCAGGTGATCGACGCGCAAACGATTCGCGACAACACCAATCAGGGATCGACCTCCGAATCAGATTCCGAGAAAACCGCCGAACAGTCCGCCGAGGCCGAAGCCTCCGATAAGAATTAGAAAGGGAGTGCCGCTTATGAGTCGCCGCAACACCGAGCTGCTCTTGCTCATCGCCTCGGCGTTCCCCGTCATCCTGCTGTATGCGATGTACGTGCTCACCGCGGGCGCTGCCATCTCCTTTGAGACGCTCGCCGTACCGATCGGCCTCTTTGCCGCCTTTGCCGCGGCCCACATTGCCGTGCGCATCTTGGCGCCCGGTGCCGACCCCGCCATCCTGCCCATTGTCTTTGTGCTTTCGGGCATCGGTATCACGTTCGTGACGCGTCTCGCACCCGCTCTCGCCATCTCACAGCTCATCATCCTGTTTGTCTCGGTGGCCCTGATGGTGGGAACGCTCGCACTGGTCAAAAACCTCGACGTGGTCATGCGCTACAAGTACACCTTTGGCATTATCGGCATCATTCTGCTGATGCTGCCTATCTTTATCGGCACCACGATCTCGGGCTCCAAGCTGTGGATTCGCATCGCAGGCTTTACCATCCAGCCCGGCGAGTTCGCCAAGGTCTTTATCGTGCTGTTCCTGGCCGGGTACCTGGCCGAGAACCGCGAGCTGCTCTCCATCTCCAACCGCAAGATCCTGGGCTTTAAGATCCCTCGCCTGCGACTGCTGCTGCCGCTGTTTGCCGTGTGGGGCGTGTGCCTACTCGTTGTCGTCTTCGAACGCGACCTGGGTTCGGCCGTGCTGTTCTACACCATCTTCTTGCTGATGCTCTACGTTGCCACGGGGCGCTTTTCGTATGTCGTTATCGGCCTTGCGCTCTTAGCTGTCGGAGCCGTGGGCGCCTACAAGTTCCTATCGCACGTTCAGGTGCGTTTCCAGGTTTGGGTCGATCCGTTTAAGGACGCCCAGGGCCAGGGCTACCAGATCGTCCAGTCGCTCTTCTCGCTTGCCGATGGCGGTCTGGTCGGTGTTGGCATCGGCAACGGCATGGCCAACAACATCCCTGTCGTCGAGTCCGACTTTATCTTCTCGGCTATCGGCGAGGAGATGGGCCTTTTGGGCGGCGGCGCCGTGCTCATCCTGTTTATGCTCTTTGCCGTGCGTGGCCTCACCACGGCTGCCCGCGCTAAATCCGACCTCGCAGCCTTTAGTGCCACGGGCCTTACGGCCGCCATCAGCTTCCAGGCCTTCTTGATCGTTGGCGGCGTAACCCGCCTGATCCCGCTGACCGGCGTCACCCTGCCCTTTATGAGCCAGGGCGGCTCCTCGCTGCTGGCGAGCTTTATCATCGTCGCGCTCCTGCTGCGCGCCGGTGACGAGGCGACCGGACGCGAGGCCGAGCTTACCGGCACCGGCACCATGGCTGCCATCACCGATGATCAGGTCGCATCCGCCGCCGCCCCGACGGGCACGCGCTTTGCCACCTCGTCTTCCTACGGCAGCGGCAGCCATTCCGTCGGCTCGCGCATGCGCCGTCGCCTGCTCGACACGCCTGAATCCGGTGTGCTCGGCCGCGTTGCGCTCGCCAACCGTCTAACCCGTGCGGTGCTCGCCTTTACGGCGCTGTTCGCCATCCTTATCGGCAACCTCACCTATGTCCAGGTCATCAAGGCGAAGGACTACCAGGACATGCCGACCAACAACCACACCATCGCCCGCTCCAAGTACATCCAGCGTGGCTCCATCATCACGTCCGACGGCGTGACGCTGGCCGAGTCGCTGCAGCAGGAGGACGGCACCTACGCCCGCTCCTACCCCAACGGCAATATGGCCGCGCACGTGGTGGGCTACGTGAGCCAGCAGTATGGCACCGCTGGCATCGAGAGCGTCATGAACGATACGCTCACCGGCTCCAAGGATTACTCCAGCTGGAACAACGCCATCGCGTCGCTCGCGGGGCAGACGCAGCCGGGCAATACCGTCAAGCTCACCATCGACTCGCGCATCCAGACGGCTGCCGAGCAGGCGCTCAAGGGCTTTAAGGGCGCTGTGGTGGTCATGGATCCGCGCACCGGTGCGGTCCTTGCGTGCGCGAGCTCGCCCACCTACGACAACACCAATATCGATGCGCTGCTCCAGTCGGGCGGCGGCGAGGACGGCTCCATGTACAACCGTGCCATGGACGCGCTGTACACGCCGGGCTCCACGTTTAAGGTCGTTACGCTTTCCGCGGCACTCGAGACCGGCACCGCCAGCCTTACCAGCACCTACCAGGCGCCCGGCTCCATGGACATCGGCAACGCACCGGTCACCAACTATGCCAACGAGAGCTACGGCACCATCAGCCTGCAGCAGGCCTTTGCCGTGTCCTCCAACGTCGTCTTTGGCCAGGTGGCAAACGAAGTTGGCGCAAACACGCTCGTGCAGTTTGCCAACGCCTTTGGCTACGGCCAAAAGCTCGGCCAGGACCTGACCTCCGCGGCCTCCATCATGGCAGACCCGTCGCTCATGACCGAGTGGGAGACCGCTTGGGCCGGCGCCGGCCAGCCTGTCGGCATGGACCACACGCCCGGCCCGCAGACCACCGTCATGCAAAGCGCCGTGATTGCCGCCGCCATCGCTAACAGTGGCGTGGTCATGGACCCGTACTTTGTAGCCCAGGTACTCGCCCCGGACGGAACTGTGGTCAAGACCACGCAGTCCCGCTCGCTGGGTCAGGCCGTCAGCTCCGCCACGGCCGACCAGGTCAAGCAGGCCATGCTCGCCGTCGTCCAGTCCGGTACCGGCACCGATGCCCAGGTCCCCGGCGTCAAGGTCGCCGGCAAGACCGGCTCGCCCGAGACCGGCGGCACCAACGTCAACTCGACGTTCGTTGGCTTTGCACCTTACGATTCACCCACGGTCGCCATCTCGGTGGCCTTGGAGGATTACGACAAACACGACGTCAAGGCGGCCAAGATTGCCGGCATCGTCCTGACCGCGGCGCTCGCCGCACAGGGAGCGTGATGCCCATGATTGAATCGGACACCCGAGGCGCGCCGCGGCCGAAGAGTTAGCGGCAACGCGCCACACGGCCCCAGCGGCCACATCGTAGGTACTACACACATCGTTGAGCGAATAGTTATGTTAGGAGCAGGAATGGAACAGAGGGTCCTCGGGGGAAGATACCTCCTCAAGGATAAGGTGGGGACAGGCGGCATGGCGACCGTCTACCGTGCACAGGACCAGGTCCTCGACCGCACGGTTGCCGTCAAGATCATGCTGCCGCAGTATGCTGGCGACGCAACCTTCGCCGCACGCTTTAAGCAGGAGGCCCAGGCAGCAGCCGGTCTCTCCTCCCCCTATATCGTGGGCGTCTACGATTGGGGCAAGGACGGCGACACATATTACATCGTCATGGAGTACCTGCGCGGCACCGACCTTAAGAGCGGCATCAAGAGCCACGGCGCCCTCGACCCCAAGAAGGTCGCCCAGATCGGCTCGCAGATCAGCTCCGCGCTTTCGGTCGCCCACAAGCACGAGATCATCCACCGCGACATCAAGCCGCAGAACATCATGGTGCTGCCCGACGGCAACATCAAGGTGATGGACTTTGGCATCGCGCGCGCCAAGAACAGCCACCTCACGCAAGACAACAACGTGCTGGGAACCGCCCACTACGTCAGTCCCGAGCAGACCCGTGGTCAGGACCTCGGCCCCACCTCGGATATCTACTCGCTGGGCGTCGTGATGTACGAGTGCGCCACCGGCCGCGTGCCCTTTGACGGTGATGACGCCATCTCGGTCGCACTCAAGCAGGTCAACGAGCTGCCTATTCCGCCGAGCCAGATCAACTCCGGTGTCGACGCCGACCTTGAGCGCATCATCCTCAAGTGCATGGAGAAGGACCCGGCAAACCGCTTCCAGACCGCCGACGAGCTGCGTCAGGTGCTCAACAGCTACCTGTCGGGCCGTGCCGTCAACATCTCGGAGCCCACGCGCATCATCGGTGCACCCGGTGAGCTGGGCGCCACCAAGACTCGCGAGCTTTCCGATCAGACGCGCGCCATGGTACGTCCCGTCTCGGGCGTGAGCGGCCAGAATACCGCTCGTAGCTCGGTTTCGGGCTCCACCGGCTCCTACGAGGTCGAAAAGCCCAAATCCAACAAGAACAAGATCATCGCCGCCGTGGTGGCAGCCGTTGCCGTCATCGGTATCGTGGTGGCCTTTGCCACAGGACTCTTTGGCGGCGAGCAGGTCACCGTGCCCGATGTGCTGGGCAAGGACCAGCAGACTGCCGTCGAGCAGATCAAGGAAGCCGGCCTCGAGGTCGGCACCATCGACCAAAGCTACAACGACGATATCGACGAGGGCAAGGTCGCCGAGCAGACGCCCAACGGCAAAACCAAGAAGTCCAAGGGCACCAAGGTGAACCTGGTAATCTCCAAGGGCCCCAAGCCCTCCGAGAAGGTTGAGGTTCCCCGGCTTGTCGGCCTGACCAAGGACCAGGCAGAAGCCGCGCTGGCAAGCGTTGGCCTGAAGGGCAACGCCTCCGAGGAGGCCAACGAGGCCGATGAGGGCCAGGTCTTTGAGCAGGGCACCGAACCCGGTAAGGAAGTCGAGAAGGGCACGACCATCTCGTACAAGGTCTCCAGCGGTCCTGACACCACCTCCGTCCCCGATCTGACCGACATGACCGAGGCCCAGGCGCGCAACGCCCTCGATATGGCAGGCTTTGGCGTCGACGTGAGCTACCAGGAGAACGATTCGGTTACCGAGGGCACCGTGATTAGCTGGAACCCCAGCGGCAAGCAGAAGCCTGGCGCCACGATTACCGTCGTCATTGCCAAGAAGTCCGGCAAGGCCTCCGTCCCGGGCAACCTATACGGCAAGAGCATTTCCGCCGCCGTTACCGCGCTCAACAACGCCGGTTTCTATAACATTGGCTTCTGTGACCAGAACGGCAATCCCGTGAGCGGTAACGAGGATGCCACCGTTACGGGCGTCTCCCCCACCGGCAAGCAGTCCACCGACAGCACGATTACGCTGACGGTTTCGATTTCTGGCTCGGGTTCGGGCTCTGGCTCGGGCACGAGCACGGGCGACGATTCCGGTACGACCAACTAGTCGCCGCCCCACCGCCCATTACGGCTCCCGCCGCAAACATATTCGCTCACAGGCGCCCGCTTGCTCCCCCAGCAAGCGGGCGCTTCGTTTTTGACATGACATGAACCAGAAGAGCCCGGTACCGTGACGGTGTACCGGGCTCGATCAATCTCTGGTGTCCCCGGGCTGATTCGAAAACTCCCCCCCGCGGGGAAATTGGTGACGCGGGTGTCGACGGTCCTAATCCGTCGGCAGCTCCCACAAACCAGAAACGGCGCCGCTCTCGCGACGCCGTTATAATCTTCTGGTGCCCCCGGGCGGATTCGAACCGTCGACACCCGCTTTAGGAGAGCGGTGCTCTATCCCCTGAGCTACGGAGGCATGTTGTACTAGTGTAGCAGATTTACACGTTGTGATGCAGCGTGTAGCCACTCTTCGAAGTTGCGGTGGAACAGCCCTCCGGAAAGTGCGTCCCACTATCCAGGCAAATTCTGGGTCAGACTTTCCCCATGGGACCTCGCTGGGAAACTGTGTCCCAGAATTTCGACTCGAAACGGGACACGGTTTCCCAAACGGGCCCGTTCCGGAAACTACATCCCGCAATCGGCACTCGAACCGGGATGCACTTTCCCGATCGAGCCTCATGGGAAACCGCGTCCCACTTTAGGGGGGGCGCTCTTTAATGGCTAGTTGCCTTTGTGGAAAAGGTTCTTGATGACGGAGGGGATGCTCTTGGCGCCCTTGGCCGTCACATCGATAAAGTCGGGCGAAC
>JAHYYO010000021.1:0-26375 GCA_019424925.1 Collinsella sp. | reverse complement strand
ATGCCGAGCTGCTCAACGAGCAGACGGAGCCGGTGATGCGCGAGCTGCACGAGCGCGGCGTCAAGTGTGCCATCGCGAGCTCGTCCTATCGCGAGCTCATTGACGAGCTGGTGGAGATTGCCGGTATCACCGACGTGCTGGACTACACCATCAGCGGTCACGAGTGCAGTGCATTTAAGCCCGACCCCGAGATCTACCTGCGTGCCATGGAGGCGCTGGGTGTGGAGCCTACCGAGTGCCTGGTTATCGAGGACTCGCCTTTGGGCATCGAGGCCGGCAAGCGCTCCGGCGCGCGCGTCCTGGCGCTGCGTCCGCACGAGGGCGTTAACCTGGACCAAACGGGAGCCGACGCCGTCATCGACAACCTCGCCGACATTCTGACCGCTTTGTAGCGTCAATTCGCCGCAAGAAGTGCGGATTCACACGTCTCTTGCGGTGGATTGGCTCATTTTGGCTTCGATTTGATCCGTTTGGCTTCGACTCAGGCTAAGTGAGTAGACTTTTTGGCGCAGGCCGAGCACAAAGCGTATCTGCCTTAGTAAAACCGCAGGTCACGGAAGTGGCAGCTTTGGGTGTGCTCGGCAGGTCGCGAAAAGCCTACTCACTTAGAATTTGGCTCTTTGGTTGGGGGGCTGCTGGCTCGTTTTGGTTGTCGAGAGAGGGTGAATTGAAGCGCCCTCTCGCGCTCCATGCTACAATCGCCGGCATGCCCCACAATTACATCTGCCTTCGAAAGGAGCCTACGTGGCGAACGCCATCGATCAGCTCACGGACCGCGTGCTCGTGCTCGGCCGCCTCACCATCGTCCGCCGCGCCATTACTGCCGTGGCGGTCACCATCTCCGCCGTTCTCCAGACATTTCTGATTCAGGCGTTCATTCGCCCCGCCGACCTGCTTCCGAGCGGCCTCACCGGCGTCGCGGTCCTGCTCGATCGCGTCACCTCGCTCGGCGGCGTTCATATCGACATCTCGCTCGGCATGCTCGCGCTCAACATCCCCGTGGCGCTCCTTTGCTGGAGCGGCATCAGCAAGCGCTTCGTCATCTTCTCGATGATGCAGGTCATGCTCTCGTCGCTGTTCCTCAACATCTTTCACTTCGCCCCGTTTTTGGGCGACAAGATCATGCTCATCATCTTTGGCGGCGTGGTCTCGGGCCTGGGCGCCGCCATCGCGCTTAAGTCCGGCGCATCCACCGGCGGCACCGACTTTATCGCGCTGTGGGTTTCCAACCATACAGGCAAGACCATCTGGGGCGTCATCTTTGGCTTTAACTGCGCTATCCTGGCGATCTTTGGCTTTATGTTTGGCTGGGACAATGCGGCGTATTCCATCGTGTTCCAGTTTATTTCGACCAAGACCATCGACAGTTTCTACCGACGCTACGACCGTGTGACGCTGCAGATCACGACACGCAAGGCAGATGAGGTCATGACAGCCTATGTTGACCATTTTCAGCATGGCATTAGCTGCGCCGAGATCATTGGCGGATACAGCCGCGAAAAGATGTATCTGCTGCACGCCGTTGTCTCGACCTACGAGAGCCAGGACATTATCAAGCTGGTGTGCGATATTGATCCCGGCGCCGTGATCAATGTGTTCCACACACTCAACTTCGTGGGCGGCTGGTGGGGCGGTCATGTCGACGAGCCCATGCCCACGGCCGTACCCGATCCCGACAAGCCCGCGCGCATGGCCAGCAGGCAGGCGCGCCTCAGCGAGCAGGACAGTCTGCAGCAGGACGACGGCAAGTAAGGATTTGCTGTATGTGGTGTATCGTTTTATCAAACAGATGTAACATATAAAAAGACGTTATATACGTATTAGTTATTTCGCTATTTTGATAAGAGTGATCAGATATGCCCGCACCCAAAAATGCACCGCTTTACCAGCAGATTTATGACGAGATCAAGGATGCAATCGAGAAAGGGGTTTATGCACCCAAGGAGCGCATTCCGTCCGAGCTTGAGCTTGCCGAACAGTACGAGGTGAGCCGTATTACGGTGCGCCGTGCCGTCGAGGAACTGTGTTCCGACGGCTATCTGGTTAAGCAGCAGGGCCGCGGCACCTTTGTCTCCACGCCGCACATCAACCGCCAGTTCCACGCCTCGACGCTGCAGACGTTCACCGAGCTTTGCGCCGATAACGGCATGAAGGCGGGCGCGCATGTGATCAATCGCCAGATTGTGCCGGCGCGCCAAAACGAGATGGAATTCTTTGGCCTGCAGAAGGATGCGCTGCTGCTGCATATCAAACGCGTGCGTACGGCCGATGGTGAGCCCATCTTTGAGGAAAACGTCTTTGTGCCGTTTGACGCCTACCGTGAGCTGTTGACGGCCGATCTTGAGGACAAGTCGATTTTTGCCGAGGTCGAGCGTGTTGGCGGAACCCCGATTGTCTCGGTTGGCTACCGCACGGTCGAGGCCGTTCGCGCGAATGCCGAGCAGGCCGCCGAGTTGGGCATTGCCCCGCACGATCCGCTGCTCAACCTGCGCGCCGGCTTTATCGGCCCCAATGGCGAGCCGGTCCTGATGGGTAAGCAGTACTACGTGGGATCGCGCTACGTTATGGTGATGTAGCTCTAGTTGCGCGGTTTTCCAAACCGCGCAACGGCTCGACGCTGCGCCCTTGGTTCCGCCGTTCTAACGAACGGCGGACCGGTCGACGCTGCAAACGCCCCTAAGCGGCAATCTGACGTTCAATCGTCGGTCGCGTACCGAAGTACGCTTCCCTCCTCTTTCACGTCACCTTGCTCGCTTGGGGGCGTTTTCGCTGACTTATGCTCAACTGGCGATGTTTCCGCGCTTATCAAGATAGTCATTGGGGACGTTCTTAAACGACTAGTCATTCAAGAACGTCCCCAATGACTACCCGCAGAATGAGCGTGGCCGGCAACCGTGGGGCACCGGTCCGCGTGGCGGCGTATAATCGGCGGCAGATGACTTGGACGTTAGGAAACCATGACCGATAGCATGCAGCAGATGGCGCTCGACACGCTCGGCGCCTATTTTGGCTACACCTCGTTTCGCCCGGGGCAGGACCGCATGGTCGATGCGATCCTTGCCGGTCGCGATGCGCTGGGCGTTATGCCCACAGGCGCCGGCAAGTCCATTTGCTACCAGGTGCCCGCGCTCATGCTGCCCGGCATTACCTTTGTGGTGAGTCCGCTGCTGTCGCTTATGGAGGACCAGACCCGCGCGCTGCTCGCGGCGGGTGCGCGCCCCAGTTATCTCAACTCCAGCCTTACTCCGGCCCAGCAAAACACCGTGCTCAAGCGGGCGCGCGAGGGCCGCTACCAACTTATGTACGTGGCGCCCGAGCGCCTGCTCGAGCCGCGCTTTTTAGGCTTTGCGCAGGAGGCCGCGGCGGACGGCGGCATTGGCGTGCCGCTCGTGGCCATTGACGAGGCCCACTGCGTGAGCCAATGGGGCCAGGATTTCCGCCCCGCCTACCTGCAGATTCGTGAGTTCATCGATTCCCTGCCGCAGCGCCCCATCGTGGCGGCCTTTACCGCTACGGCGACTGAGCGTGTGCGCGCGGACATTCAGCAGATGCTCGGCCTGCAAAATCCCGCGACGGTGGTGACGGGCTTCGATCGCAAGAACCTCTACTTTGGCTGCGAGGAGATGGGCGACAAGGCCAAGGCCGCGTGGGTGCGCGACTATGTGATCGCGCATTCGAGTGAGAGCGGCATCGTATATTGCTCGACCCGCAAGACCGTCGATGCACTCGCCGGCGAGCTTGCCGAGGCGCTGGGCCCCAGCGGCATTCGCGTTGGCCGCTACCATGCCGGCATGGGCAACGACGCCCGTCGTCAGAGCCAGCGCGCCTTTATCGACGACGATATTCAGGTGATGGTTGCCACCAACGCCTTTGGCATGGGCATCGACAAGCCCAACGTGCGCTACGTCATCCATAACAACGTGCCCGAGAGCATCGAGGCCTACTATCAGGAGGCGGGTCGCGCCGGCCGCGATGGCGACCCGGCCAGCTGCCACTTGCTGTGGAACGGCAACGATTTTCGGATGCGCCGCTTTTTAATCGACCGCGGCGATGCGGCCGACGAGGCGCTCGACGACGAGCAACGCGCGTGGGCGCTCCAAAATCGATATCGTCTGCTCAGCCAGATGGAGGGCTACTGCAATACCACCGGCTGCCTGCGCGAATATATGCTGCGCTACTTTGGCGACGAGGCCGCGGCCGAGCATGCTGCTGCGGCTGGTGCGGGCGCCACCGCCACGGACGACGCCGAGGGCTGCGGCAACTGCAGCAATTGCCTCACGCAGTTCGAGGTCGAGGACGTCACCGATATGGCCCGCGCTGCCGTGCGCTATGTGGCCACGCGACCCATGCGCTTTGGCAAGTCGCTGATCGCTGATGTGCTCCACGGCGGCAACACCGAGCGCATTCGCCAGATGCATCTGGACGAGGACCGCGGCTACGGTGAGCTGTCGAGCGAATCGGTCGGGCGCATCAAGGACATCATCGGCCAGCTGTGCGGCCGCGGTTATTTGGCAACCTCGCAGGGGCAGTACCCGGTCGTGGGACTGGGTCCGCGTGCCGGCGAGGTCGAGGATGAGGCGTTCGCCTTTACCGTTAAGCGTCGCGCGTCCAAGCGCAAGGCCTCGGCTCGCGCCCGCCGTGCGGTGGATCTGCTGCGCGAGGAGGCTGAGCTGGATCAGCGCCCGCGCGTGGGCGACGATGCCGAGCTGTTCGAGCGCCTGCGTGCCTTGCGCAAGGAGATCTCGACCGAGCTGGAGATGGCGCCGTACATGGTCTTCTCCGACAAGGCTCTGCGCGGTCTGTGCCGCCTGCGCCCTCAGACGCGCGACGAGCTGATCCAGGTCAACGGCATTGGCGAGAAAAAGGCCGACGCCTTTGGCGAGCAGTTTATGGCGGCGATTGAAGAATTTGAGTCCGAGCATGCACGGGATGGAGCGTAACGATGGTAGCCGATAACAAGACCGAACGTTCCGAGCGCGCCGAGGTTTCCGCCGTGCCGCTGTACCAGCAGGTTATGGACGACCTAAAGGGAGAGATCGCGCGCGGCGTGTACGCATCTGGCTCGCGCATTCCTTCCGAGATCGAGCTCGCGAAGTCCTACGGCGTAGGGCGCGTCACCGTGCGCCGCGCCATCGAGGAGCTGTCGCGTGCGGGGTATCTCAACCGCCAGCAGGGGAGGGGTACCTTTGTGTGCGCTCCCAAGCTCAAGCGCAAGATTCACCAGAAGGGTGACGTCCAGAGTTTTACTGAGGGTTGTGCTGCCAACGATATGGTGGCCGGAGCGCGCCTGGTGTCGCGCACGGTGGTTGCGGCGACGCGCGAGGACGCGGCGTTTTTTGGCGTGGAGCCCGGCAGTGAGCTTATCGTGGTCGAGCGCGTGCGCACGGCCGACGGCATCCCCGTCATGCTCGAGAACAACGCCTTTGTGCTCGCCGACCATCCCTACCTGCAGACGCTGGCCGATAAGGACCTCGCCGATAACTCGATCTTTGCGCTCGTTGCCGAGCATTCGGGCCGCGCACCGCTCAAGTCCGACCCTTGCACTGTGGAGATTGCGCTTGCCGATGCTCAGGCGGCCCCGCTGCTGGAGGTGCCGGTCGGCGAGCCTCTCTTTTATATGGAGGCGTATTTTACCGATGCAGACGAGCGCCCCCTGCTGCTCGGGCGCCAAAAGATCGTGGGCTCGCGTTACGTGTTCGACATCTAACGTTCATAGATAGAACAACATAGAACAAATTTGCCGAAATGACTTCACCGGTGAAGCTTTGCGTGGTATAAATAGGACAACATAGAACGACCGTAGGTGCGAGCTGCTGTCGTTCAAAGCCGCCACACAAGGAGGAGCGTCACCGTGAACGCACACGATCTGATTCAGGAAATCATCGAGCGCAAGGGCAAGGTCGAGAATGTCTTTTGGATCGCCTGCGGCGGTTCGATGATCGACCTCATGCCGGCTAACGAACTGCTCAAGCGCGAGGCCACCACGTTTACCTCGACGGTCTACACAGCGCGCGAGTTTTGCCTGATGGCCCCCAAGAGCCTAGGGCCGAAGTCGCTCGTCGTCGCCTGCAGCCACAGCGGCAATACGCAGGAGGTCGTCGACGGTTGCGAGATGGCGCTGGCAGCCGGCGCCGAGGTCGTGGCCATGACCGACTGCGAGGGCTCCAAGATTGATAACGGCAAGTGGACCACCTGGGTCTATCCGTGGGGCGAAGGCGTGCCGCAGGCCGAGGTGCCGCAAGGCATCGGCGTCCTGATGGCTGCCGAGCTGCTCGACCAGCAGGAGGGTTACGAGGCGCTCGCCGATATGTACGCCGGCCTTAAGCAGATGGATGCGCTGTTGCCCGCTGCCCGCGAGAAGGTCAATGCCGAGCTGGGCGATCGCTTTGCCGAGCTCTGCCAGCAGCACGAGTTCTTCTACATCCTGGGATCCGGCCCCAACTTTAGCCAGACCTACGCCATGGCCATCTGCTCGCTCATGGAGATGCAGTGGCAGCACTGCTGCTACATCCACTCCGGCGAGTACTTCCACGGCCCGTTCGAAGCCACCGAGCCCGGCGTGTTCTACTTTGTACAGCTCGGATCGGGCGAGTGCCGCCCCATGGAGGAGCGCGCGCTGGCGTTCCTCAACACGCACACCGATACGGTCATGGTGCTCGACGCACTCGAGTACGGCGTGGGCGACGTGCCTGCCAGCGTGCGTTCGTACCTGGAGCCGATCTTCTTCTACAACATGAGCTGCGAGCTGCGCGCCGCCCGCGGCAAGGTGTTCGACCACAGCCCCGAGGTTCGTCGCTACATGGGCATCGAGCAGTACTAGGTAACGGGAAAACCATTCACCTTCGATTCGTAAGGGCGCTGCGTGAGTCAAAAAAGCGGGCCGTGCCGGGGATTTCCGGCGCGGCCCGCTTAGTATCGCGCTTAGATTCGCAAGGTTGCGGCAGCCAGCGGCCTACTTTGCGTCGTAGGCCTCGGTGTCCCACCAGTCGAGCTGGGCGATGTTGTCGCGGATGTGCTGGCAGCTCTTGTGGAAGCCCTCGAGCTCGTACTCGGACAGGTCGAGCGTGTAGACCTCCTCGACGCCCTCGGCACCGATCACGCACGGCAGGGAGGTAAAGATACCCTCCTCGCCATACTGGCCGGTCATGAGCGTGGAAGCGGAAAGCACGGCGTGCTCGTTGTGCAGCACGGCGGCGCAGACGCGCGCGGCGGAGTTGGCGACGGCGTATTCGGTGCACTGCTTGCCCTGGTAGGTCACATAGCCGCCCTTACGCGCGAGCTCCTCGACCTCCATGTGGTCAAAGGAGTACTTGTCGGGGTTCTCGGCCTGAAGCTCGTTGAGGTTTTTGCCGGCGATGGTTGCGGCCTTAAAGGCGGCAAGCTGGCTAAAGCCGTGCTCGCCGATCATGTAGGCGTCGATGGACTTGGGGCTCACGCCGACCTTCTTGGAGATCTCGGTGCGCAGGCGGGCGGAGTCCAGGCCGCAGCCCGAGCCGATGATCTTCTTGGGATCGTAGCCGGTCAGGTGCCACAGCTCGGTGCACACGACGTCGCAGGGGTTGGAGATGCTCACGAAGATGCCGTCAAAGCCGGCGTCGACGATGCGCTTGGCAAAGGTGCGGGCGGCGTCGGTGGTAAAGAACAGCTCGCCGTCACGGTTGCCGGCGGCCAGCGCGACCTTGCCGGCGGCGTTGACGATGACGTCGCAGCAGGCCAGCTCCTCGTAGTGGTCGTAGCAGTTGACGATTTTGGTATTGTACGGGACAAACGAAAGGGAGTCGCGCAGGTCCTGGACCTCGGACGTCACCTTGGCCTCGTTGATATCGCACAGGTACAGCTCATCGGCAATGCCCTGCATGAGCAGGCTGTTGGCGACATGTGCTCCTACGTGGCCCTGGCCGACCACACCGATCTTACGCGTCTGGTACATTATATGTATCCTTTCGGCCGAGTTTTTCGCGTCGAACCATTGTAGCGTCCTGCTACCACTTTGCTAGACTAAAGCGCCGTAGATTTTTTGGGACATACCTTAATCTCTATTTTTGGAGTGATTCGGGCCGCTGACGGCATCGCTGGGCGATGTGCTCGCGCGGATGGGGCCGCTCGTTGTACCATAGCTGCAACTGACTCGTAAGGAGCATCCATGCCCATTCGCATCCCCGACGCCCTCCCTGCCGCCGCGCAGCTCGAGAGCGAGAACATCTTTGTCATGACCGAGTACCGCGCGCTGCACCAGGACATCCGTCCGCTGCGCGTGCTCATCCTCAACCTCATGCCCACCAAGATCGCCACCGAGACGCAGATCATGCGCAAGCTCTCCAACACGCCGCTGCAGGTGGAGGTGGACCTGCTGCGCACCAAAACGCACGAGGCCACGCACGTGAGCGCCGGCCACCTGGAGACGTTTTACCGCACGTTCGACGACATCCGCGACATCCACTACGACGGCCTGATCATCACGGGCGCGCCGGTGGAGCAGATGCCGTTTGAGGAGGTCGACTACTGGCCCGAGCTCTGCCAGATCATGGATTGGTCCACCACGCACGTGCACTCTACGTTGCATATTTGTTGGGGCGCACAGGCGGGCCTGTATCACCACTACGGTATTCAGAAGTACGACCTGCCGGCAAAGGCGAGCGGCGTGTTCGAGCATTATCTGGTGAAGCCGCAAAGCCCGCTGGTCCGCGGCTTTGACGACCGTTTTTATGCCGTGCATTCGCGCAACACCGATGTGCGCCGCGAGGACGTGGAGGCCGAGCCGCAGCTTGAGGTCGTGGCCGTGTCCGACGAGGTTGGCCTGTACATTGTCAAGTCGACCGACAGCCGTCGCTTTTTTGTATTTGGCCACCCCGAGTACGATACCGACACGCTGCGCCTGGAGTACGAGCGCGACGTGAAGCGCGGGCTCAACCCTCAGGTGCCGGCGCATTACTTTCCGGGCGACGACCCCACCGCCGAGCCGCGAAACGTCTGGCGCAGCCAGGCTCAGCTGTTCTACACCAACTGGCTCAACTACTACGTCTACCAGACCACGCCCTACGACCTGGCCCGCGCCGGCGAAGAGCACTAGGCCGCTGTCGTGGCTGTGGCTGCGGCGGTTACCGTGGCCGCTACGCGACGAGCGAGGATAATCGGACACACGAGCGCGGATAATCGGACGCATGTTGAATGAGCGTGGATAATCTCCCGTTTTTAGCTCGTAAGGGGGCCCAAAGCGGGAGATTTTCCACGCTCGATTTTTCTGCAGCTGTTGTACCGGCGGCAGCATCATGCGTCGAGTACATACGGTCCGCATCGCAAACTAGGTAGTTTCGAGCCACAGCATATTTTCTTTTAAGGAAATCGACGGCTTTTGAGGTTCAAAATGTGGAGACAGGGACCTCTCGACAACCGTTCTACCTGCAGATATAAGCCATTAACCTAAAGCGTTCAAAACCGTCAAGCATTTGGTCAGCTTTTGGTTGGCATTTGGTCAGACTTCGCATGAAACCGCCTGGTACGTTGGCGCCGTTCCAAGAGTTGGGAGGCGACGTGGCAAACATGACGGCGAATCAAAGACTTGCAGGTCACATTAAGGCATGCGAACAGCAGATGAGCTGCGTGTACGCGCGAACTGCGGCGGAGGCAAAGCAGATTGAGCGACGGGTGGCGGCGGGAAGTCTAGAGGTGGTCATGCCAGGGCTGTATGCGCGTCCGGAATATTGGTCCGAACTCAAGTTTCGACAGCGTTATCTGCATCGGGTGCGGGCCCTTGCGCAAAAGCATCCCGACTGGACGTTTTGCTCCTATACGGCGGCTGTTATCTATGGCCTTTCGGTTTCGCATGCCAATTTGACGCACATCCATATCGCCGCGGCGCCGGCGCAATCGACGACGCCCGGCTCTCAGGTGATTCGCCATCGTTATGTTCGTCAAACACGGGCAAGCCAGATGGATATTGCCGTGACCGATATCGATCAAACGATTACGGATTGCCTGGTCGATGCGTCGTTTGTCGAGGGACTGATCATTGCGGACTCGGCGCTTCATGAGCAGCTGTTGTCGAAGGAGCATCTCGTTGAGGCAGTCGACAAGCTTGGCTTAAATCGTCGCGGTGTTGTGACGGCGCGCAGGGTTGCACGGTATGCCGATGGCCTGTCGGAAAGCGGTGGCGAGTCCAAGGCGCGCGCCCTGATGATCGAGCGCGGCTGGCAGACGCCGGAGCTGCAAATTGAGCTGTTCGACCCGGTTGAGCCGGGACGGCCGTATCGCGTCGACTACTTGTGGCGCGTGGAAGATCGGCTGATCATCGGGGAATTTGACGGATTCGTTAAAAGCGAGAAGGCAGCGGAGGAGGGCAAGCTCGCAAAGGCGCAGTTTGATGAGCGCCAGCGCGAGTCGAGGCTTTCGCTGCTTGATAACTGCAGGATCGTGCGCTTGTGCTGGGATGATCTGAGGGATCCGGCAAAGCTCGATCGCAAGCTCAAAGTTGCCGGCGTGCCGCGTGCATGTTGAGGCGGTTGCGGGGCGTTAAGCTGCACGAGCGTGGATAATCGGACACACGGAAATCTGGACGCGCATTGATTGAGCGTGGATTTTCAGACATACGAGCGTGGATTATCGGACGTTTGAATAATGAGCGTGGATAATCTCCCGTTTTTTGCCCCCGAACAGTCCCAAAGTGGGAGATTTTCCACGCTTATCTTGCGGGTGCGATACAACGACATTTAGGCGCTGATGATGTTGGGCAGCGGCAGGTCGTGGGCATCGGTGGGGATGTGGTCGACGCGCTGTTCGTCAAAGGCGATGCCGATGATCTGGCATGTGGCCGAAAGCGTGGGCAGGTAGCGGTCGTAGCAACCACCGCCGTAGCCCAGGCGCGCGCCGGTGCGGTCGAAGGCCACGAGTGGCACGACGATCATGTCGAGTGCTTCGGCAGGCACGATGGGGAAGCGGTCGCTGTCGACGTTCGTGGCTGCGAAGGCCCGCGTAGGGTGGGCGATAAACGGGACCTCGGATGCATCGCCGGCAGAGACTGCCCGCATGCACATGCGCTGGCCGCATGCGGCGGCGTCGCTTGCCGAAAGCATGCACGGATAGGCTACGCGCCAGCCGCGCGCGGCGGCCGCAGCGGCAAACGCGGCAGGGTCTGCCTCGGAACCCATCGCGGCATAGACGGCAACGGTGCGCGGCGCCGCGGCATCCAAGCGGCCCAGCAGCTCAGCCAGCCGCGTGCAAATGACAGCAGACTTTGCCTTCCGAACATCCAAATCAATCGCATCGCGCCGAGCAATTACCGCCCGCCGCAACTCAGCCTTATCCATCCTAGCCCCCTCCCCCAAACCTACCAAAAAGGGACAGGTTTATTTTGGCAGGTTTTATCTGGGCAAATGTCGAAACCACCACAAAGGTGCCTGTCCCCTTTGTGGTGGTTTTGCTTGCTGTGGCTAGCCCAGCAGGTCGACTACGTTGAAGTTGGCGTTGCTCTTGGCGATGACGTCTCGGCCGCCAAAGACGCAGGTGGGCGACTCGGCTGCGATGCGCGTCACGTCGGTGCCGAGCGAGCGCAGCTCACCGGGCGTGGCGGCGAGCATCTGGGCGCGACGCTCCTCGCGCGCATGCGGATCGAGCCCGGCCAGGTAGGTCGTGTTGCGGCGCTTGGTGAGCGCGTACGGCTTCACCGGCGCGTCCATGCCGCTCACGCAGCTCACGATAAAGCCCTCAAAGGCGGCTTCGTCGGGCTCAAAGCTGCCAAGCCATGCACCCGCGCGCTCCACGCGCTCAATCGAAGGATCGATCGCCGGGTCGCGGTAGGTGTAGAACGCCGCCTGACGCTCACCTGCCGCGCGGAATCCGCAGCCGTACGCCCCGCCCTTCACGCGGATCTCGTTCCACAGGTAGTCGTAGGAGAGCGCGTTGGCAGCCACGGCCCAAGTGCCTGTCACGTCAATGCCCAGGCGACGCGGGTCGCACGCGCTTGCCGCAAAGCAGATGTCGCTGGGGATCACGAAAGCCTCGTGGCGGTCGCACGGCGCCGGCACCACGAGCGCGTCGCGGCCGGCACCATCGCCCGCACCCAGCCCCAGGTCGCCCGCGGCATCCCAGTACGCGTCAAAGTCCTCGTCGCTGCCGGTAAAGCTCGCCATGCAGCCATCGGCCACAAAGATGCGGCCTGCCAGTTCGGTAAGCTTGCCGCGCAGGTCGTCCAGGCGCTCGTCAAAGTGGTCGAGCAGATCGCGCAGGAACAGGTAGAAGTCCACGCCCGAAAGCTGCTCGCGCACCACGGCCGAAGGCGAGCTGTAGCTCATCGCGCGACCGAGCGCCGCCGAGTGACCGTTGTTGATAAAGCCCTGCTCAAGCCCAATGCGAATCTGCGTGAGCACGTCGCGCACGCGGTCGGCGTCGGCATCTGCCAAAAGCGTGCTCGACCATACCTCGCGCGGCAGACTCGCCAGTGCATCAATCTTCTCGGACAGGGCGCCGGCGCTCACCAGCAGGTAGGGGCGCACGCCGTCCACGTCGGGCTGGGTCATGACCTCGGTCGTAAAGCTCAAAAAGCCCAGCTTGCCGGCGAGCAGATTGTCGAGTTCCTCGGCCGAGTGCTCGCTCGTGGGCAGCTGTTTGAGCAGGCGGCAGAGCAGCGTCACATAGGGCAGGTCCTCAAATGCGACGCAGCTCAGGTCGAAATACTGCATGGCGTAGGCCAGACGGTTGGTGGGGATGCCGTGGCGCAGGCAGGGGATGGGCGCGGTCGTGTCCACGACCAGCGGCGGCTCGGGGCGCGCCTCGCCAATGTCGGACACACGCAGGCGCGGCAGCGTGGCCTTGGCCTCGGGCGTGTCCTCGGCCTCCTGCGCGGCACGCAGCGCGGCCGTGCGCTCGACCACGTCGGCCAGCTCGGCATCGGTCATGGCATCGCGCTTGGCTGCCAGCTCGGCGGCCTCGGCACCCTCTGCGCCCTCGGCGGCGTCCACCGGCACCAGCTCGACCAGTGCCATGTGGTCGTTTTCCAGCACCAGCTCGCGCAGCAGGTCCTCAAAGTAGCTGCCGTCCAGGTCGTCGCGCAGCTCCTCGTACACCGGGCCGTACTTGAGCGCCAGCGTCGCGGCGTCGTCATTGTAGAGCCAGGTGCTCAGCGCGTCGCACGCAATGGCCACGCCGTCGGCGATACCGTAGTCGCGCTGGCGCAGGTCGTATTCGTTGCTGCTGATGATGGCTTCCAGGCGCTCGCGCGGAACGCCGTGCTCGCACAGGTCGCGGCAGGCGTCCTGGAACACGCGACGCAGCTCGCGCGCCACGCCGGGCTGCGCGTTTTGCAGCATGATGAGCTCGTAGGGCTGCAGGCTCTCGGCCGCGGTGTAGCTCACCACGTTGCCGCCCAGGCCGGCGGCCAGAATGGCCTTCTTAACCGGCGCTTCGTTGGAGCCCAGTAGCGCTTCGAACAGGATGTCCGCCGCGATCGTGCGCTTGCGGTCGAGCGCTGATCCCAGCACCAGGCCCAGGCCCACCAGGGCGTTCTCGGGCGTGGTGGCCATCTCGACGCGCTTATACTCGCAGGTCACGGGCGTCTGCACGTCCAGCGGATTGGGTGCCAGCGTGGACGGGTCCTCGCCGGCGGCAACGGCAGCGTCCATGCGGCGGCTCGCAGCGCTCGGCTGCGACAGATAACGCTCGTCCAAAAACGCCAGCGCGCGGTCCACATCTAGGTCGCCGTAGAGCGTTATATAAGAGTTGGAAGGATTGTAGTGGCGCGCGTGCGTATCCAGGAACTGCTCGTAGGTGAGCGCGGGAATCGCGCGTGGGTCGCCGCCGCTCTCGTGCGCATAGGCGGTGTCGGGATAGAGCGCGGCGTTGACGGCGTCGTCCAGCACGCTCATGGGGTCGGACAGCGCGCCCTTCATCTCGTTGAACACCACGCCGTTATAGCGCAGCGTGCCCTCGCGCAGGCTCGCGGAGCTGCTGTCGCCTTCGACCTCGGCGCTCTCCGGCAGGTCCAGCTCGTAGTGCCAGCCCTCCTGCTCAAAAATGGTGGGCTTGGTATAGATGGCCGGGTTGAACACCGCGTCCAGGTACACGTCCATCAGGTTGTACAGGTCCTGCTCGTTGGTGGTGGCAACGGGGTAGATGGTCTTGTCGGGGTAGGTCATGGCGTTGAGAAACGTCTGCATGGAGCTCTTGATCAGGTCGACAAACGGCTCCTTGACGGGAAACTTGGCCGACCCGCACAGTACCGAGTGCTCAAGAATATGGAACACGCCGGTGGAATCGGCCGGCGGCGTCTTAAAGCCAATGGCAAAGGCCTTGTTCTCGTCATCGCATGCCAGGTACAGCAGGCGAGCGCCCGAGGCGGTGTGGCGCAGCACATAGGCGTCCGAGTCGAGCTCGGGCACGGTCTCGCAGCGCTCGACGGCAAAGCCGTGGCAGGTAGTGCCGGGCACTAGCGGCGCGGCGGCAGCGGCGCGCGGGTCGGTTGAGGTGGTGGGCATATGCAGTCTCCTTTGACGCCCCAGCGGGGGCGAATCGAGTCGAATCCTCGAGAGTATACCCATATGGGGCCCTCGACCAATCTGCCGGATGAGCGTGGATTTTCGGACACACGAGCGTGGAAATTCGGACGCCCGCCAAATGAGTGTGGATTTTCGGACGGAATCAGCCTCAAAACGCCCAAAAACCGTCCAAATATCCACCCTCATTTCCCGACCGTCCAAAATCCACGCTCATCCGCCGCCCGCACATCTCTCATATCTCATTCGTCTCTAATACGAGAGATAACAGAAAGATGAGAGATAAATATGAGAGATAACAATGCTGCAAAGAGACAGACAACCATGGTATTGTCTCAATATAGATTGTTTTACCAGCGAAAACATGTTTAAATGAAACAGATGACAGACATCTTATCTTTCATCTCTCACTCCTCTCTAATATGAGAGATAACAGAAAGATGAGAGATAATTACGAGAGATAACTGAGAGACGAAGGAAATCTATTCGCGGCATTCTTCGCAGAACCGAGCGAAAGGACGTGCAGATGAACGAAAACGAACTGACCGGTCTGCTCGAGTCTTTAAGGCGCATGGGCTCGGACGATCTTAACGTTGAGGTCAAGGAGAGCGCCACGACGCTTTCCCGCGACGTATGGGAAACGGTCAGCGCTTTCGCAAACACCGCCGGCGGCATCATCGTACTCGGAGTGAGCGAGCGCGCGGGTTTTGTCCCAGTTGCAAACTTTGAGACCGAGAAAGTGCTCAACCAATTCGTGGCGGGCATGGGCGATGCTGGCGGTCGCGGAAAACTGGCCAATCCGCCCAAATACACCATTGAGCGCGTGGAGCTCCAGGGCACCGTGGTTCTAGTCATCGCGATTGAGGAGCTTGACCCGTCGAGCAAGCCTTGCTATGTCATGGAGCGGGGCGCTCAAGGTGGCAGCTACAAACGCATCGATGACAAAGATGTCCCGCTTTCGTCGACCGAGGTTTTGGCACTGTCGTCATATGAACGGACGAGTCCTAGCGATCGCGATGCGGTGCCCGGCACGAGTGTGGGCGATCTCGACGAGTCGCTGGTCGACCGCACGATAGAGCGTGCCTATTCGTTGACGCCTCGAGCGATGCGCGGTGCGGCGGACAAGAAGACAAAGATGGAGCGTCTGAATTTCCTCGACTTCCAGGGCAATGTTACCAAGGCCGGCCTCCTTGCCGCGGGCGTTTACCCTCAGCAGTTCTATCCCAAGCTCTTCATTGATGTGGCTGTCCACGTGGGAACTCAAAAGGGAGCTGCGGGGCCACTAAGGTTTATGGACCGCACAATCTGTGAGGGAACGTTGGGCGAGATGATCTCGGATGCTGTCGCGGCCGTCGCCAAGAATTTGCGGCGAACCTCGACCGTCC
Source organism: Collinsella sp. (assembly GCA_019424925.1). Classification (GTDB taxonomy): domain Bacteria; phylum Actinomycetota; class Coriobacteriia; order Coriobacteriales; family Coriobacteriaceae; genus Collinsella. The sequence goes on along the minus strand of JAHYYO010000021.1, from coordinate 10,507 downwards.
AAGGCGTCTCGCGTGTCGACTCGCTGGAGATTCCCGAGGAGGTTCTGCGCGAGGCAATCGCCAACGCCGTAATCCATCGAGAATACGGGGATCGGTTCTGTGGACAATCGATTGCCGTCGACGTCTTTGACGATCGTGTCGAGGTGACGAATCCTGGCGGCCTTTACGGGGGAAAGACTCGCGAGAACTTGTTTGACGGCAGCTCCCGATGCCGTAACGCGACGCTCGTGAAACTCATGTCGATTGTCCCGCTGCCGGATGGCGCAGGTTCGCCGGCTGAGGGCAATGGCTCGGGCATCCCGATGATGATCGATGCCATGCGCGCGCATGGTCTGGCCGAGCCCCTGTTCTGCCCGGGGTTCGATCGGTTCAAGGTCGTACTTTACCGTCCAAAGATCGAGCCGGTCGATCATGGCGGGGACTTGATTATGACGGCACTCAAGCGCTACGGCGAATTGGGGACGCGCGAACTGGCGGAGCGCACGGGACTCACGGTTTCCCAGGTTAGGGCACGCGTCAATGCGCTCATTGAGCAGGGTGAGCTTGAGCCGACGGCGCCGTCGACAAGCCGCAACCGCAAATATAGACTGTCAGAGCGCGTGGAATAAATGCGTTAGTGGACGAGGCGACCCAATAATCGACCCTCGATTGGCGCCCACTAAGGTAAAGCGGTTGTTGCCCAGTCGACGGTGATGCTAAAGACTCGGCTTACGCCGGCATGGCCCCGAACCCGTCCATCAAGAACAGCCTAAGAACCAGCTTGATGACATATCCCGGTTTGATTTCTGCCGTGCCAAAGACGCTGCGCTCGGCGAGCTCGCTGCAGTATGCGTAGATGTCGCGGATAAGGTCCGCGCCCGAAAGCGTAAACATGTAGCCTGCGTCCGAAAGCGCATTGGGCGCGGCGGGCAACTTGGCCATGTGGCAGAACGTTTGCAGGTCGGGCGCCATGGCGTTCTGGTAGTCAAGGTGGCTGCCGTCTTCTTGCGCGGCGAATTCCAGCTGGCGTACTCGATCAAGCGCCGCTGCCAGCACAAAGCTCGGTGTGGGAGCATTGACGTCCTCCGTGCTCGCCACAAGCCTGCCCGCCGCCTGCGTGACAAGCCAAGCGACCTCGCGCTGGCAACGCACGGCCTTGCGCGTAACCGGCTTGATGGACGAAGAAGAAACGCTCCCCTTAGGCGGATTCGAAGCAGCCATAAGACCCTCCCATGAACGACCCGGTCCAACAAGCCCGGATGAAACACGTGCTACATCAGTATACAGGGGAGTGGGGTAGCGGGGTACAAGCGCGCCAGCGGCAAACCGAGAGCATCAACAATGTGCCTCCGCTCTATTTGGACGATGGTACGTGGGTCATTAAGTACTCGGTTCAAGCGTCGGGTACCGTTGGTTTTCGAGACCAGAATTACAACCGTAAAATGCTCAACTGCATGGAATGTGACGTCCCAGTCGGAGTCATATTTGCAACCGAGGTGGGCTATAAGGTGCTCGGCCTTGCGTTTGTTGAGCGGTTCGAGCCCGAAAACGGATGGTTTGTTCTGCACGGTCCTGTTCATAAAGGCGGACCGGACCCTCGTTTTGCGCCCGACATGAGTTATCTGAAGCACATACCCGTCGATATTGAGTTTGCCGGACAGGGTGCGACCGACGATGAAATTTGGCTTTGGCGGTCTTTTACGATCGTGCTGTTTGATCGGATCGCGTGGCGATGCAATCTCGCACACGCCTGCCGGTGCATGCTCTTCCTGATTTGTATAGCGAGAGGGGAGCGAACGTGAGCTGGCGAGGCGATATTGCGATGGGGAAGTACGGAAAACTGCCGTGCGCCCTTATAGACAACAAAATGTTTCCGAGCGTAGAAGTTGATTGCGGGTCGTTTGTCGTCGCCTGTCCTTGCTGCGGCTCGCAAATACCGTGCCTCGACATTCGGTTCATCGATGCGTGCGACAGACTTAGCGACGAAGTGAGAAAACGGACAGGCGTTCATATGCCGGTGTATCAGGAGAAATGCCCTGTTTGTGGCCTCGATATCGTGTACGACGCCGGCGACGAGGGATAGGTGATGCGGAGGAGCTGGCTGTGAAGGCATCTCTGTCCCTATAAATAAATCCCCTCACCGAGCTGCTTGTGGAACTTGGCGTGATGGTCGCGTGCCCAGGTAAAGAGCGCCTGGTCAAAGTCGGTGCGTGTGGCCGGGACGCCGAAGACGCCGGCAACTTCGACGCGCACAAACTCCAGTGCCGGCAGTTTGTTGATGGCAGTGAGGGCAAACGGGGACGAGGGCTCCTCGAACAGATAGCGGCTGCCTTGCAGCGCGTCGCAACTGGTGCACGTGTTGCCGAGCGACGGGGCTTTGGAGGCTCGCGCGCCTACGGGCTTGTAGCCGCAGCGCTTAGAAAGATAGTCGCGGATCTCGCCCGGCACGCAGCCAAGAGCGGGAACAATGGCGAGCGCGTTGGCATTGGCCGTGTCGATGGTAATGTGCCCGGCTTCGTTGGGCGCGTGCGCGATGGCGATGCCCTTGTCGTCATCGATTCGATAGGGAATGCCGAAGGCCGCGACCGAGGTCTCTTTGTGACACTTCCAGCACTCGCGCTTGCCCAGTACTAGATATATATACGGCGCTGAGGGGTCGGATCGGTCAACACCGGGCAGCCACTCGGCAAAGGGCTCGGGGTTGACGCCGCTGGGTACATACCAGATCTTCTTGGTCCGGTCCCATTTGGCGCCCAGCGCCTTGGCTTCTTCTTTGTGCGAAAAGGGGACATCGAGCTCGGTGCGCATGGCGGCTCCTTGGTGCTGCAGGTGCGAGTGGCTCAAGGATACCGCAGGGCGCAGACATCGCGGCGTTTTGTTGAGAAGTTGCGGCGCGGACTGCTTGGTTACGCCGTTAGATAAATTGGCAAGTAGATGGTCGGCTTTTGACCAGTTGGGCGGTTGGAGCAGCTTGCGGCGCAGTTTTGTGCCTGGCTATTGTTGATGTTGGGGTATTGAATATATTTGGCTGCCATTCGTCAGGTGAATTGTTGTTACGTTGCGATGACGGTTGGAACTGCCAGCGGATTTAGCGACAAAAAACAAAACAGCCCAGAGGACATAGCCTCTGAGCTGCGAACATTTGGTGGGCGTTAGAAGATTTGAACTTCTGACCTCTTCCGTGTCAGGGAAGCGCTCTCCCCCTGAGCTAAACGCCCGATCAAGGGTGCGCAAGCGCGCAAGGGATAATATAACGGAGCCTGAACTCGGTGGCAAGAACATTTTTAAAAATCGCTTACATTGTGGAATTCGGGGGCTTTGTCATATCCATTTCAAAAGAGCCTGCTGCCGCGATTTGACTGTCGCATAATGCAAGGCCATTGCGGTATCGAGCTATGGAAAGACGTCTGCGGAATTGTCCTACCGATAAGCGGACAAGCCTCCAGCTGGTGCCTTCGCCGTGGTAAGGTAAGCCGAATTGTTTCCAGGCTGCTTCGAGGGAATGGAATGAGCAAAGAGCGTGTCGAGCAGGTCGAAGGCGCAGGGGCTTCGGTGCCGATGACCGATATATCGAACATTGATGTGCCCGAGGGCACCGATGAGCTCAGCCGTAGCACCCGCCGCGCTTGGCGCGAGCGCCTGAACAGCGCTTCGACGCGCAAGATGATCACGGGCGTCTTGGCTACGCTGGTGGGCGGTTCGTTTTGGGGCTTCTCGGGCACCAGCGCGAGCTTTCTGTTCGATACCTACCACGTCGACACCTTGTGGCTTATGAGCGTGCGTCAGATTCTCGCCGGTCTACTCTTTATGGCCGTGGTTGTTACGCGCGACCGCGAGCGCCTGATTAAGCTCTGGACCACACCCGCCGATCGCAAGCAGCTGCTGCTCTTTACCGCCTTTGGTCTGCTGTTCAACCAGTTTTGTTATCTTTTGGCCGTGCGCCTGACCAATGCCGGAACCGCGACGGTGCTCCAATGCCTGCAACTGGTCATCATTATGGGCTACACCTGCGTGATCGACCATCGCATGCCTCGCGTGCGTGAGGCCGTTGGCATTGGGTTGGCCCTGGGCGGCACCTTTTTAATCGCTACCGGCGGCGACCCTACCAGTCTGAGCATATCGCCGCTTGGCCTGGTCGCAGGCCTTATGTGTGCGGTCAGCGCCACGTGTATGGCGGTGATTCCCGCCAAGATCCTGCCCGAATACGGCAGCCCCATCGTCACGGGCTCGGCAATGCTCACGGCGGGCGTGGTCTCGTGCGTCTTCGTGCAGCCTTGGGCGCATATGCCGGCACTCGACGCTGCCGGCGTCGAGGCGCTCGCGGTATTCGTGGTTATCGGCTCGTTTTTTGCTTACATGCTCTACATGCAGGGCGTTAAGGACATCGGCTCGGTGCGTGCGAGCCTCATCGGAACTGTGGAGCCGGTTTCGGCGACCATCACCAGCGCCGTTATGCTGGGCACGGTGTTTTTGCCGACCGACCTTATCGGCTTTGCCATGATCATCGTGATGATGTTCCTCACGGTGTAGCTGGCGCCGCCGCCAAGACAGAAAAGGTGTTGTGCCACATTTTCGCCAATTGATGTCCGTGTCTGGAGTTTAGCTGTCGATGCCCAAAATGCCATAAACTAGTAACGTTATGGACTTTTTCATTGCGACTCAATTGCGAGGATTTCTTTATGGCTGGTAATCACTTTAAGGACAGCGATAGCGGCCGTCCTGCAGTTCCGCCGCGTCCGAACGGGGCTGGTAAGGCCGGCACGCCGGGCGGCGCTGGACAGGGCGGTTCCGGTAAGCGCGTGTCCCCGGGCGAGACGGCGATGTTTACCGCTCTGTACGAGCAGTCTCAAAAGGCAAAAAAGACCGGCCGTGCAAGAGGGAATGTCTTTGCGGGCGGTGCAACCTCCGCGTCGCAGCCGAGCGGGGCTCCTTCGGTACCTGCGAACAACGCAAGCGCTGCCAACGCCGTGAATGCCGCCGGCAACGTTAATGCCGGCAAGGCAGCCAACAATACTCCCTCTGCCGGTGGCGCCGGGCTTACGGGTAACCTTGGCACGATTTACACCGGCGCCTCCGAGACTGGCACGTTCGCCCGTCTGGATGATGGCGGTGCCCAGTTTGCGGGCTCGGGTTCCAAGGAAGATTATTACGATTTTGGCTTGAACTACGGTAGCGAAGTTTCGTCGAGTTCGACCTCTGACGGTCTGGTCCGTCATCGCCATCGCAAGGGCGAGCGCAAAAGGCGTCACACTGGCGCCATTATTGCCGCTGTAGTCGCGGTGCTTCTCGTTGCGCTTGGCGCAAGTGGCTTTATGCTGCTTAACTCGGCAAAGACCGTAAAGAGCGAAGCGAAGGAGGCTGTCGAGATCGTCGGTGGCCTTAAGGACAAGGTCACGTCGGGCGATTTTTCGACGCTGCCTGACGACGCGAAGAAGATCGATGAGCTCTGCGACAGCATGAAGGCGGAGACCTCGAGCCCGCTGTGGACGGCGGCTTCGTTTATCCCGGTGTATGGCAGCGACATCAATGCTGCCCGCACCATGATCGACGCCCTGTCCGATGTCTCTAGCGGCGCGCTGATTCCCATGGCCGACAACCTCTCGCAGGCAACGCCCGGCAAGCTGTTCCAGGATGGCATGATTAACGTGTCCGCGCTGCAGGCGGTCGCCGATTCGCTTTCCAACAGCTCGAAGGTGTTCAAGAGCGCCAACGAAAAGATCCAGGGCATTGGCGATACTCATATTTCCCAGGTGACCGAGCTGGTCGATAAGGCCAAGGACGGCTTTGCCACCCTCAACGGCGCGGTTGACGCGGCGGAGAAAGTCGCCCCCGTCCTTCCCCAGATGCTCGGCGCCAACGGCCAGACGCGCAACTACCTTATGTACGCCATGAACAACGTCGAGATTCGTGCCTGCGGCGGCTTTGGCGGTTCGCAGGGCCTGATTTCGGTCACCGACGGCCAGATGTCGATTGGCGAGTTTGTTCCATGTATTGCGCTTGGCAAAGACGAGGCGGTTGAGAGCGTCGACGAAGAGGACGAGGCACTGTTTGGCGACCACAGTAACCTGTACAACTCTGGTAACGCGTATTCGCCCGATTGGCCCCGCAACTCGCAGCGTGTCGCCGCGCTGTGGAAGTCCCAGTATGGGCAGGACGTTGACGGCGTCGTGGGTATCGACCCGGTGTTCCTGCAGTATCTGCTGGGCCTCGTCGGTAATGTCTCGCTGCCCGACGGAACGGTTGTCGACGGCACCAACGCCGCAAAGGTCCTCATGCACGATGTGTACTGGAACTATCCGGTCGAGGAGTCTGACGGCATCTTTGCATCCGTCGCCAGCGCTGCCTTCGACAAGATCCTTGGCGGTATCGGCGATGTCGATGTTACGAAGCTTGTCAGCGCCGTTGAGCGCGGTGCCGAAGAGGGCCGCCTGATCGCGTGGATGAAAAACGATGACGAGCAGAACGCTATCAAGCAGATGAACATCGACGCCTCGCTGCCCGATCCGGATGACCCGAGTGAAGATCCCGTTGCTGGTGTCTACTTTAACAACCTGAGCTTCTCCAAGCTCGACTGGTACCTGAATGCCGATACGCAGATTGGCCAGGGCGTCAAGAACGGTGACGGCACGTGCTCGTATCGCATCACCGTTACCCTGACGAACATCATGACGCAGGAGGAGGCAGGCAAGCTGCCCGACTACGTCGCGGCGAGCGCGCCCGATGCCGCGCGCGACGACGAGCGTCTGAATGTCTCGTTGTTTGCCCCGACGGGCGGCAACATTACTGATTTGACCGTCGAGGGCACCCAGTTTGGTCTTGGTGCCGCTACGTGGCATGGAATCCCCTTCTATTCGGGCACCGTTGACTTGCATGCTGGCGAGACGACGACGATCACGTATACGCTGACCACGTCGGCCGAGGCGGGGGACAAGCCGCTTACGCTGCGTCAGACTCCTACATGCCAGGCGGCTCGCGACAGCGCGTCGGCGTAGGGTTTTTCTGGTAGCGCAGATAATCGAGTACCATTTTGGGGCGGACAGGCAATCTGTCCGCCCCTATTTTGTAAGGAGAGCGCATGAAGTACTTTGGCACCGACGGCTTTCGCGGTGAGGCCAACGTTGGGCTGACGGTAGAGCACGCTTATAAGATCGGTCGTTTTGTGGGCTGGTATTACGGCGCCAACCGCGAGCGCAAGGCGCGCGTGATCGTGGGCAAGGACACTCGTCGCTCGAGCTATATGTTCGAGGCGGCGCTGGTGAGCGGCCTGGTCGCGAGCGGTGCGGACGCCTATATGCTGCACGTGATCCCCACGCCGGGCGTGGCACATCAGACCGTGGAGGGCTGCTTCGATTGCGGCATCATGATCAGCGCGAGCCACAACCCGTTTTGCGATAACGGCATTAAGCTCGTCAACAGCGACGGCTTTAAGATGGACGAGGACGTGCTGGAACTCATCGAGGACTATATCGATGGCAAGAGCGAGGTGCCGCTGGCCACGGGCAACCACATCGGTGCCACGGTGGACTACATGCAGGGCCGCAACCGCTATATCGCTTCGCTCATCGCAAGCGCGAACTTTTCACTGCAGGGCGTCAAGATCGGCATCGACTGCGCCAACGGCTCGGCGTCCTCGGTGGCCAAGCCGGTGTTCGACGCGCTGGGTGCCGACGTGCGCGTGATCAATGCCGCGCCCGATGGTTTTAACATCAACGTCGACTGCGGCTCCACGCATATGGAGCGTCTGCAGCGCCACGTGGTGGAGCAGGGCCTGGACGTGGGCTTTGCCTATGACGGCGATGCCGACCGCTGCCTGGCCGTGGACGAGCGCGGCCGCGTGGTCGACGGCGACCAGATCCTGTACGTGTGTGGCGTGTATCTGAACAAGCACGGTCGCCTTTCGGGCGGTACCGTGGTGCCGACGATTGCCAGCAACTTTGGCCTGGTCAAGTCGCTGGAGCTTGCCGGACTGAGCGCCGTGACCAGCGGCGTGGGCGACCGTCACGTGTATGCCAAGATGCGCGAGGGTGGCTACAGCCTGGGCGGCGAGCAGACGGGCCATACGATCTTTGGCGATATCGAGCGCACGGGCGACGGCATTATGACCTCGCTGCGCGTGATGGAAGTGATTCGCGCCGAGCGCGAGACGCTCTCGCAGCTCACGGCACCGTGCAAGCTGCTGCCGCAGGCGCAGGTCGCCGTGCGCGTGGCGGACAAGGACGCCGCGCTCGAGAACATGGGCGTGCAGAACGCCATCGCCGAGGCCGAGACTGCGCTGGCAGGCGAGGGCCGCGTGCTCGTGCGCAAAAGTGGAACCGAGTCGGTGATTCGCGTTTTGGCCGAAGCGCCCGACCAAGCATCCGCCGATGCTGCCATGAAGCGCATCGCCAACGCGCTCGAGGCTCTGTAGTTACGCGGTTTTACCAAACCGCGTAACTGCTCGACGCTGCAAACGCCCCTAAGCGGCAATCTGACGTTCAATTTCAAGGGCGCGACCAGAAGGTCAGCGCCCTTTCATTTCACGTCACCTTGCTCGCTTAGGGTCGTTTTCGCTGACGTTGCCAAGACATTGGCGTCAACATAGTTGGCGTTGGCGATGGCGTGCTGGTCAATCCTTACAGCTCGTACAGCGTGGTGAACTTGTCCTGCAGGTAGCTGCAGTAGTAGCGGGCGTCAAAATCCATGCCGCAGGCACCCTTGATGAGTTCCGGCGCGTCCTTGGCGCGGCCCCACTGCCAAATGCGCTCACCCAGCCAGGCGCGGACGGGCGCCAGGTCGCCGCTCGCACAGGCGCCGGTAAGGTCGACACCGTCGCGGCACATGGCCGGCACAAACATGGCGTCGTAGGCGCTACCCAGCGCATAGGTGGGGAAGTAGCCAAACGAGCCGCCGCTCCAGTGCGTATCCTGCAGGCAGCCGTGCGTGTCGTCGGGAACGGGAATGCCCAGGTACTCGTTCATAAAGCGGTTCCAAAGCGCGGGGATGTCCTTGGCCGTGGCCTCGCCGGCAAACAGCATGCGTTCAATCTCGTAGCGCACCATAATATGCAGCGGATAGGTGAGCTCGTCGGCCTCGGTGCGGATCAGCGACGGCTGCGCAATGTTCACGGCGCGGTAGAGCGTGTCCTCGTCCACGTCGCCGTAGGCCTCGGGCGCGTGACGGCGCAGCACCTCGAGCAGCGGTCCCATAAAGGCGCGGCTGCGGCCCACGGTGTTCTCAAAGAAGCGGCTCTGGCTCTCGTGGATGCCCATGGAGGTGCCGCCCTCCAGGCACGTGCGCGCATAGGCGGGATTGACGCCTAGCTCGTAGGCGGCGTGTCCTGCCTCGTGGATGATGCTGTAGACGTTGGAGATGCAGTCGTCCTCGTAGATGTGCGTTGCGATGCGTGCGTCGCCCACCGAGAAGCCCTCGCTAAACGGATGCTCGGTAAAGGCGAGCGTGGTGTCGTCCAGGTCCAGGCCGACGAGCTTCATAAGGTCAAAGCTCATGGCGCGCTGGGCGGCCTCAGGCACGCGGGCGTGCAAAAAGTCGGCAGCGGGCTGCTGGCCGCGCTCGCCAATGGCATGCACGAGCGGTACGACCGTGGCCTTGACCTCGTCGCAAAACGCGTCGAAGCTCTTGGCGGAAAGGCCACGCTCGTACTGGTCGAGCCAAACATCGTATGGGTCGCGCTTGGGGTCCATGAGCTCGGCCTGATGCTTAAGTTGGGCGACGATTCTATCTACATAGGGCTCAAAGCTCGCCCAGTCATTGGCCGTCTTGGCCTTGTGCCACACGGCGTCGGCCTCGCAGGTGAGCCTGGTCCAGGCCTCGGCCTCCTCGGTGGGAATGGCACTGGCCTCACGTTGATCGCGGCCGAGCACACGGATCTCGTCGAGCAGCTGAGGGTCGTCGATTTTGCCGCCGGCGACGGTCTCGCGCGCTAACGAGCGTACGAGCTCAACGGACTTCTCGCTGGTCAGCAGCTTGTGATGCTCGCCGGCAAGCGTGCCCATGGCGTCGGCACGCGCTGCTGCGCCGTTGGCAGGAGCAATCGTCGCTCCATCGAACTCGGCAATCTTGAGCAGGTACTCGCGAGTCCACAGCTTGCCTTCGAGCTTGCGGAGCTTCTTGATGCTCTTGCCCGCCTTGGCTTTCTTATCGAGTTTCTTTCCCATACCTATATCCTTGATCTCGCAGGTCGAGCGCCACGGGTGGGCGTGCGGCCAGTTTGCACAGCTACCCGCCTTGTACCCAGTGCGAACAAAACGGAACGCGGCGATGCACACGCAGAATGTGTTATCCTATAGCCCAATGCGTTGACGGAGAGGGTTTTGCCCGCCGCGTCGCCGGCAAGAGAGGGAAGGTCATGGGCTGCGAGCCTTCCTGCGGTGACAAGGGCCAAGCGTTCACTCCCGAGCAGCGACCTCAACGGGCACGCAGCCAGCGGCGGCGAAGCCCCAGTAGGGAAGCCGTGAGCCTCGCGACAAGGGGCACAGAGTGGGCGCGGCGGGCCAGACATCCGCCGGGTCAAACAAGGTGGTACCGCGGA
>JAHYYO010000020.1:21057-26568 GCA_019424925.1 Collinsella sp. | reverse complement strand
GGGTAGTTCTGTAGAGAACACCGTTGTCGCCGGTAACCAAGCAACCGCAAAGACGGCTGCCCAGCTGGCCGAGGAGTCGGCAAAGCAGCTCAAGGACGCTCAGGCCGCCTACGATGCCGCCCAGAAGAAGGCCGACGCGGCGGGCCAGTCTCAAAAGCAGGCGCAGCAGCAAAAGAATCAGGCCACGCAGGCCGTGACCGATAACGCCGCCGAGCAGAACGAGGCCGAGGTAGCCGCGCTTCAGGAGAAGATCGACGAGCTTAAGGCAGCCGTCGAAAAGACCGAGCAGCAGCAGAAGAAGCTGGGCGACCTGAACGATCAGCTCGAACAGGCCAACAAGAGTGTCGAGGATAAGACCCAGGCGCTCAAGGACGCCAAGGCAAAGCAGGATGAGGCCAAGAAAGCCCTCGATGATGCCCAGGCCAAGCTCGAGGCCATGGGTATGGACGAGTACGAGGCCGCCAAGAAGGCCGTCGAGGACGCGCAGGCAAAGCTCGATGACGCCAATAAGGCCGTTACTACTGCACAGGACAATCTGGACCAGGCCAAGGCTGCCGAGGCCAGCGCCCAGCAGGAAAAGCAGAATACCGAGGCAGCTTTGACGACTGCCCAGGCCAAGAAGCAGGAGACTGCCGCTGCTCTCGCAGCCGCAACCACCGCGCGCGATAACGCCCAGCAGAAGTTCAACCAGGCGCAGGCCGCGCTCGATGCTGCCGTCTCGGGTACGGGTGTTGACCTGAGTGCGCTTGAGGCCGCCAAGAAAGCTGCTGCTGGTGAGCTCAAGACCGCGCAGGCGGAGCTCAATGCCGCGACGGATGCCGACGCCACCGCACAGACAAATCTGCAGGCCGCCCAGGCTGCCGTCGCTGCCGCGCAGGAGAAGGCCAACGCCGCCAACGCTGCTGTGGCATCTGCCCAGTCTGCATACGATGCGGCAAACAAGGAGTACAACGCCGCCGCCAGCGAGCGCGACGCCGCCAAGGCCGCATACGAGCAGGCCCAGCAGACCGAAGCAGACAAGAAGGCGGAGTACGACCGACTCGTCGAGGTTCGTCAGCAGAAGAGCAACGAGTTCGATCAGGCTCGTGCTGAAGTAACCGACGCGCACAATGCATACGACGCCGCAAACGCCGAGGTCGAGAAGCTTAACCAGCAGATTGCCGACCTCAAGTCGAACATGACCGTAGACCAGAATGTCATCAGTCAGGGTATGTTCGGCTTCATGAACTACATCATCGGCGGCAGCCAGTTCACAGCCACGCAGAAGTCGAATGCAAGTACTGCCGCGTCGATGCTCATGGGGACGACGGATAAACAGGACTGGTATGACAAGTACGTCGATCAGGACATGTCTCGCGACACAAATCCGCTTTCCTTGGAGCAGATGCGCAACGCCCTGACTTACCTCGATACCCAGAACAACCTCCGCAAGGCGAACGGTCAGTCGGAACTCAGTGTCAGCCTCCGCATGACTGCGGCAGCCGCACTTAATACATCATATTCATCGAACATCTGGGGACACTCGAACTGCTATTTCGATCAAGGTGAGAACCTTGCAGGCGGCGGCGGAGCATACACCGGAGGCGAAACCGAGGATACCCTCGGTTGGCCCTACACCGGCCTCTACACACAGGAGAAGGAGGCATTCGATAAGTACGTCGCGCAGTATGGCGACGCACTTGGAAGCCATCGATATGATTCCTACTATATCTACCAGCACTACAACAGCATCTACCATGAGTGCGGACACTATCTCAACATCATCGATGCCGGCGCGAAGGCTATCGGCATCGCAACCGGTAGCGGTAAGAACACCGATTCCGAGGTAACCATTTTCGACTATAGTGGAAGCACGGGGCAGAAGGACTTCACTGTCTCCGAGTTCAAGAAACTCGTCACCGACTACATCGATTCCGCCTACAATGCAGGCGGCACTCAGGAGCAGAAGGAGCAGCTGAAGCAGCTTCAGAATAAGTTGGCAGAAGCACAGAAGAACTTCGGGACTGCTGGAACGGCTTATTCTAACGCATTGGATAAGCAAGAAAGCGCTCGCGATGCCTATACCGCGGCCGACACGAACATGAACACCGCCAAGGGCGAGTACGAGAAGGCCAAGTCCGGCACCGCCGCCGCGAAGACGGCATACGACGCCGCCGAAGCCAAACTCAAGGGTATCGACGTCAAGACGCCCAAGACCAAGCTCGACGCCGCCAAGAGCGAGGCCGCTACTGCCCAGGCAGCTCTCGATAAGGCAAACGCCACGCTTGCTGACAGTAAGACGAAGGCAGCCGATGCCGCTGCTCACAAGGCGAAGGCTCGCAGCGCCCGCGATGCCGCCAAGGCAAAGTCCGATCAGGCCAATGAGGCGTATGACAACGCCACGGCTTCGGTCAAGGACCTTACCGCCAAGTGCGATGCCGCCAAGACGGATCTTGCGAACAAGCAGGGCACGCTTAACGATGCCAAGAAGGCCGACGGTGCTGCCCAAGCTGGCGTTGACAAGGCTCAGGCCGCAGACGCGCATGCCGCGACCGCTCTTTCGGACGCCAAGCAGGCAGTTGCCGCCAAGACGCAGGCTGTGTCCGACGCACAGGCGAAGGCCAAGGCCGCCGAGGATGAGCTGGCCGGCGCAAACAAGGCCTTCGAGCGCTTCGCCGGCGCCCAGAAGGCGGTCGACGACGCCAAGGCCGCCTATGACGCTGCCGTCGCCGGTGTCGCCGATGCCCAGAAGCAGCTCGAGGCCGCCAACGAAGCCGTCGTCGATGCGAACCTCGAGATCGTCAAGGCCAAGGCCGAGCTTGCCAACGACGAGGCGCTCAAGGCCGATCTTGAGGCTGTCGACCACAAGGCATCCCTTGCCGCGGGCACGACGGGCAACGAGAAGCTGGTCAAGCTGAACGCTGCCTACGCTCGCTATAAGGCCGCCGTCGATGCCGCCGCTGGCCTCAAGGCTGCTCTGAGCGATGCCGATGCCAAACTGTCCGATGCCAACGACGCCTATGCCGCCGCGCTTGCCGGGCTTGGCGATGCCAAGGATGCCCTGGCTGCCGCTCAGGCTGAGTACGACAAGTATCATCCCAAGGCTGAGCCGCAGGCCAAGGCTCAGGTTGCGCAGGCTGCTGCAAAGGCTCCTGTCGCCAAGAAACAGGCTGCGCCTGCCGCGCTCGCCCAGACCGGTGATGACTCCGCGCTTGCGGGCGAGGTCTTCGTCATCGGCGGCATTACGCTCGTTGCCGCGGGCGTGACGCTGGGCGATCGTCGTCGCAAGCAGATGTAGCGTTTCGAGCGTAGATTCTGCAACGAACTTCGGTTCATAGCAGGAACGCTTCGATAGCTTAACCGATAAGGCCGGCGCGCTGTTAAACGCAGCGCGCCGGCCTTTCTTTGCGTTGGCATCAAAAAGCCCGGTCGGTAGCCGCGAAAGCTACCGACCGGGCAAATCGTAGGCAATATGGTTGCTGTCGAGCAGCTGCTCAGCTTATCCCAGCAGGCTTAAGCCCACGGAGACAAACGCCAGGATAACGCCGACGATGGACTCGCCGCCGAGCAGGCCGCTGGCGACAACCAGGCCCTGCTCCTGGAAGGCGGCATCCTTGGCGGCCCTTTCCTTGTCAGAAAGACCAGCGGTGGCGTCGCGGTGGGCGGACCACTTGTCGTAGGCGAGTTTGACGCAGGAGCCCAGGAATGCCGTGAGTGACATGTAGAACGGCAGGTACACGCCCAGGCCGATCATCATGGCCGGAATGCCGAGCCAGTACATGACGATGCCGGCGATAAAGCCGCCAACGAACCACGGCACGCTCGGGATGCCCGAGACCATGGTGGCGACCACACTTGCCTGCGCGGCCACAAAGCTCTTGTCGGGACCAAAGGCGTCCGGACCATAGGCGGTGACAAGCGCGACCATGACGGCGGCGGCGACCAGGGCGCCCACGATGCCGCCGATGGCTTGGCCGATCCACTGCGCACGCGGGTTGGTGCCCAGCACGGCGCCGGCCTTAAAGTCGTTCATGACGTCGCCCGCAAGGCCGCACGCTACGGCCACGATGCCGGCGATAAAGAACAGCTTGACCTGAGCGAGCTGCGCGAAGGCGGCAACGATGAGCATGACGATGAGGCCGAAGATCTCCATGGGGTCGATGCCCGTCTGGCCGCAGCTCTGCGCGCTCATGATGGTGGTGACAAAGGTGAACAGCGTGACGATGACGGCCGGAACGGGGCCAAGGTCGAGCACGATGGCGATGATCACGGCGATGGCGGCAGCGCCCAGGCCGATGATACCGGCGTCGAGCTTAAGGGAGCCCGAGATGAGCGACTGCTCGTCGGTGTCGGTGGAGCTGTCGGCGGCGAGGCCACGGACGATACCGGCGACCTGCGGCAGGATGTCCTTAAGGACGACGGCGACGCCAAAGCCCATCATGAGGCCCATACCCAGGGACTTAACAATGCCCTGCGCGGTCATAACGTCAAACAGACCGGCAGCGGTGCCGCCGACGATGATGCCAAAATTGCCCAGCAGCGCGCCGGCAAACCAGAACGCGACGGGGGCGAAGCCCACGAGGAAGCCGACGGAGAGCAACATGGGCGAGTTGTAGATGGCAAAGGTCACGCCGGGGATATTGAGCGTGCACAGCATGCTGGGCACCACGCCCAGGGCGTCGCGCAGCACGCTGTAGATGCCGGCGATGGCCATGGAGCCAAAGAGCTGCTTGCCGGTCTTGCCGCCGGCCTCGGTCGCACGCAGGGTCTGAGCCGCGGCGTTGCCGGTGGGGAACTCAAGTGCGGCGTCCACGATAAAGTGACGGTGGATGAGTGCCGTGGCCAACAGGCCCAGGATGGTGCCGGCGAGCGCCACGATAAACATGTCGAGCCAGCTGATCTGGTCGGCATAGCCCAGCATCCAGGCGCCCGGGATGGTAAACGCCAGACCGCCGGCGACCATGGCGCCCGCGGACATGATGGTGTGGGTGACGTTGGCCTCGTTGAGGCTGGCGTTGCCCATGAGCTTAAGGAAGAACAGCGAGATGACGGCAGCGAAGACGATCGGCCAGGGGAGTGCGCCCATCTTGAGGGCGGTGTAGGCCGAGCTTGCCGTGATGATCACGCAGCCAAGGACGCCGATGACGACGCCGCGCAGCGTGAGTTGCCCGCGCATCGAGGCGCGGTTCGAGGGATTGCTCATATAGAACTCCTTTGCGTATATCCGCTTCCCCCGGGAGCGCCGCTACGGATACGGCGCGGGAAGTCGGGTTACCAAGGGCCGCCGCGTGAGCTCGCGCGCGACCGCGCACCAGTATAGCCGCAAGCTAGTCATTTTGGGATGGCTGGTTCGGGTAGGCGATATACTGCTGGGCAGACGAAAGGAGCGCCGACGATGCTTAATGGGTGCGCATATATATTGACGGTCGACGTAGGCAACACGTTCATTCGCTTTGGCCTGTTTGCCGAGGATTCGGCCGCGGCGCAGGAATGCCCGCTTGCGACGTGCGAGATCACGACGCCGTCGAGCAT